>NZ_BAAHSH010000012.1:0-23114 GCF_054660755.1 Faecalimonas hominis | reverse complement strand
GATTTTGCGACACCCCCTTCCTCATCTTCAACTATTTTGTTGTTTTTTCTTTATTTCCTTCTTTATTTTCTTCTTTTTTCTCGTCTTGTTTATTTTCTTTTTTCTTTTCTACTTGTTTGCAGTTGTCAGCAGCCCATTCCATGACTTTATTCTGAAGAATAGCCTCTTTTACCATATCCTCTCCGTTTAATTCAACAAGAGTATCCACATCAGGATATCCGTTTTCTTTTGCAAAAGTTTTCATTTCTTTTTTCATTTCCTTGTCAGATATTTCAAGTCCTTCTTCTTTTGCAATTAATTCGGCTACTAAAGCAGGTTTCAAAGATTCTTTGGACATTTCTTTTACCTGTTTTTTGAAATCGTCCTCAGACTGTCCGCTCTGTTTTAAATAGTCTTCATAAGAAAGACCATATGACTGCTCTATAAGTTTTTTGAACTGCTCTTCAATTGTTTTTTGTTTTTCTTCTAATCTCTTTTCAGGATATTTTTTAATTTCTGCATTTTCTAAGACTGCATTCCATGCGTTATCACGAAGTTCTGCCTCTGCCTGTTCTTTATTTGTTTTTTCTACTTCTTTTTTTACTTCTTCTTTGTACTCTTCAACAGTTTTTGATTTTTCGGAAACTGCTTTAACAAACTCGTCATTTAATTCTGAGTATGCTTTTTCTTTGATTCCCGTAATTTTAATTGTGAAAATTACATCTGCTCCTGAAAGTTCCGGCTGCTCTGTTCCGCCGTATCCTTCCGGAAATTTGATTGGCAAATCAAATGTTTCATTTAACTTATGTCCGTAGATTCCTTCCTCGAAACCGTCTACATACTGTTCTCCGTTGCCCAGTGTCAATGTTCCTTCATCAAACACTTTTCCCGTAGATTTTAATTTCCCCGTATATTCAAACTGTGCAAGATCGCCTTTTCTTAATTCTCTGTCCGTTACATCTTTTGTCTGTTCAGCCATCTTTGCATTAATATAATTTGTGATGTCGTCTTCTGTCACCTCGTTTGGAGTAACTTTTTCTGCCTCTACTCCTTTGTACTGCGAAATTTTTACATACTCATTTGAGATTTCTTTTTTACTGCAACCTACTGCTGAAACTACAAGACACAGTGTAAGCATTGCTGCAATTACTCTTTGCTTTTTCATCGTCCTACCCCTTTGATCTCTATTTTTGTTTTTTGGTAAAGCCATACTTTCTCGTTATACCACAGATTTGCTTTCTTTTAAAGAGTTTTCCCATAACTTCATAATCTTTTTATTTTTATGTCCTATTTTTCCCCTGTTTTCACTAAAGATGACTTGCACTTCCAGAAAATCAATGTTACAATATTACAAGTGTAAATAGGTAATTACATAGAAATTATTATCAGGAGGGCTATTGTGAGTTTAGCAGTTAAAATACTATTAATCATTGTAGTTGTATTAGCAATCGTTTTGGTCGTGTTATACTTTCTTGGTAAAAAGGCAGAAAAACGTCAGGCAGAACAACAGGAAAAACTGGACGCTGCTGCACAGACGGTTTCCATGCTGATTATTGACAAAAAACGAATGAAGTTAAAAGAAGCCGGATTCCCGGCAGTTGTCATCGAGAACACACCAAAATATCTTCGCAGATCTAAAGTTCCGGTTGTTAAAGCGAAAATCGGACCAAAGATTATGACTTTAATGTGTGATGCATCTGTATTCCCAATTTTACCTATCAAAAAAGAGGTAAAAGTTGTGGTAAGCGGTATTTACATCACTGAAGTAAAAGGGGCAAGAGGCGGACTTGAAGTTCCGGTTAAGAAAAAAGGATTTTTCTCAAGATTTAGAAAAGAAAAATAGATTGCGTAACGCAATCTATTTTTTATATCTCGATTCCCGCACTTTTCGGTGTGATACGGATTTTGATTCTGCACTCGGCAACCGCCTCTTCATTTACTTCTAAATGATAAAGTATCGATGCCCCAATCTCTTCTTCCGTTTCTGATACATGCAAATCTTTTGTGCGAATTCCCATTACAAGTTGTCCAAAAGGTGTACCGTAACCCGTCATATGGTTTTTGCCTTTTTCGAACACCATATGTGTATTGGTAAGCCCTTTTTTCATGATTTCTATCATATTGTCGCCTGTAATCTTTATCGTATTTTTCGTAACTCCCGGCATACCCTCCGCAACTTCGTCATAAATGATGTAATGTTTTCCGTTTTTTTTGAAATAGTTAGCAGGAGTAATGACTGCAACTGGTTCATCTTCTTCCCCTTTCTCTATCATATCCATATGTATCCCTGTTATGTTGATTAATACCTCTTTTGTCATAATCTCTCCTAAAATTCTTCTATATTAATATGCTCAATCCAGTCAACACTGTATGGAAGAACCGCATTTGCAAATGTTTTAAAACGTACCGGAGCATCGCTGGAATAAAATTCATAAGTAGGAACTTTCCCCGCCTCCTGCGATACATTTTCCAAATTCTTTTCTTCTAATAATTGTTTTAATTCCAACGCTGTCTCATAAGCAGGATTTACAAGGCGGATTCCCTCTCCCATATACGCCATAATGGGATTATACAGCAATGGATAATGTGTACACCCCAAAATTAGCGTGTCAATTCCCGACTGTTTCATCTCATGCAAATAATAATCTATCGCCTCCCGCGCAATGCGGTTGTCCACAAATCCTTCTTCCACAAGCGGAACGAACAGCGGGCATGCTTTCGCAAGTACTTCAATATCCGGCTTGTACTGCTGGATAAATTGTGTATACACTCCGCTTTTCACCGTTGCTTCTGTTCCGATAATCCCCACTCTTTTATTCTCCGTCACTTCCGCGGCAACTTTTGAGCCGGGTTTTACAACACCGATAATCGGAATATCCGTCTCCTGCCTGAGAATATCCAAAGCGAGAGCGCTCACCGTATTACAGGCAATCACAATCGCCTTTACTTTCTTTGTCTGTAAAAACCGGACAATCTGCTTTGAAAAACGAATAATTGTATCCACCGATTTGCTTCCGTAAGGAACACGGGCAGTATCCCCAAAATATACTAAATTCTCATTCGGAAGGTTCTGCATAATCTCTTTCACTACCGTAAGTCCGCCTACTCCCGAATCAAACACACCGATTGGCGCATCTTTTCTGCAATCTATACTCAAATTTATAATCCCCTTTCAGAAATTTTGTCATTACCTTTTATTGTACCCATTCTCCCTCCATATTGCAAGGGAGAAAAAAAGACTGCACTTTTTCAAGTGCAATCTTTCTCTGAATGTTCCCTAAATTGATAAATCTTTTGCAATTTTATACTGATATTCCGGAATCTCTTTTTTCATATTTAATGCTTCGTCAATATCAAAGTCAATGTACTCTCCATGGCTGAATCCTACAACACGGTTTGTTTTTCCTTCACATAAAAGGTCAACTGCTTTAGCACCCATAATAGAAGCAAATACTCTGTCTTTACAGGTAGGGCTTCCTCCACGCTGCATGTGTCCGAGAATTGTCGCTCTTGTTTCCATTCCTGTTGCCTCTTCAATTCTCTTAGCCATGTTGATCGAATCGCCGATACCTTCCGCATTGATAATGATATAATGCTTTTTACCGCGTTTTCTGTTTTCTACGATATTCTTGATGATCTGCTGCTCATCGTAATCGTGTTCTTCCGGAAGAAGAATCTGTTCTGCACCGTTGGCAATACCGCACCATAAAGCAAGATATCCGGCATCTCTTCCCATAACTTCGATAACACTGCATCTCTCATGTGATGTTGATGTGTCACGCACTTTGTCAATAGCTTCCATCGCTGTATTTACAGCAGTGTCAAATCCGATTGTATACTCTGTACAGTCGATATCAAGGTCGATTGTTCCCGGAATACCGATTGTGTTAATTCCTAAATTAGAAAGTTTCTGAGCTCCTGCGAAAGAACCGTCTCCTCCGATAACAACAAGTCCGTCAATTCCGTATTTTTTAAGGATTCCCGCTGCCTTTCTCTGTCCTTCTTCCGTACGCATCTCGCTGCAGCGTGCTGTCTGAAGAATTGTTCCACCTCTCTGAATAATGTCAGATACGTCACGGGCAGTCATATTGATAATCTCTTCATTCAAAAGTCCGTGATATCCACGTCTGATTCCCTGTACGTTAAGTCCTTTTCCTAATGCTGTTCTTACAACTGCACGGATTGCTGCATTCATTCCCGGTGCATCTCCACCACTTGTTAAAACGCCGATTGTTTTAATGTGATTTGCCATCTTCGATTCCTCCATCTATCTGTTCTTATTTTTATTCATCAAATCCGATATTCCTATCTTTTTTATTCTACAATACCTATATTGTTTTTTCAATGGCTTTTTCTACCACTTTTACCCTTTTTTCGCCAAAATAATTCGTTAATCTACTTAAAATCACCGAATCTATACCGATATTTCGGTTCACCGGAAGCCTTTTTATCGCTTTTTCCGCCTGACAATATACTACAACAGTATCATTCCCCTCCGAGCCGCTTATCATACGATACAACTGCTCTTCTTCCTGAAGAAATGTTTTTTTATCCGGAAACTGAATCCACAATTCTTTTTTGATTTCCCGGAAAGGAACGATGGATTCACATATTAACTTACTCGCTCTTTCATCTTCCTCCGAAACTCGCCCTTTTACAAATACTTTGCTGTCTTCCTCCAAATACAGTTTGTTTTTCTCATAATCCTTTGGGAAAATAACGACTTCCACTGTTCCGAGCAGGTCTTCTATCGTCAGGAATGCCATAACCTTGTTATTTTTTGTATATTTAATTGTCTTGTTGACAATAAGACCGCCTATAATCTCTTTTGAGCCGTCCCGCACTTTAGAACGTCCCGTTTCCTCGCCCGGTTGAAAATCCATTGTCGTAGCGGAAATACTCTTCTTCCATAACTCTTCATATTCTTCCATTGGGTGTCCGCTTACATACACGCCAAGCACTTCTTTTTCAAAGGCAAGCATCGTTTCTTTTTCATACTCTTTCACATCTGGAAGCGGTATGTCAAATTCTTTTTTCTGCTCCTCATCGACTAAATCAAACAGTGACATCTGTCCACTCATTGAATTTTTTCTGTCTTTATTGACCTGATCCAAAATCTGAATGTAAATCATCATCAACTGTTTTCTCGTTCCCGGAAGGCTGTCAAATGCTCCCGCCTTAATAAAGTTCTCAATTGTACGTTTATTCACTTCTTTTCCTGAAAGACGCTCAATAAAGTTTTTCAGATTCTGATATTTACCACCAATTTCACGTTCTGTAATAATAGCCTCGATTACAGGGCGCCCTATACTTTTAATGGCAGCCAGACCATAACGGATATTTCCGTTGTCAACGGAAAAGTTTCCTTCTCCTTCGTTAATATCCGGTGGGAGGATATGAATCCCCATCTGTCTGCTGGCATAAATATATTCCGAAACCTTTCCCGGATTGTCAATAACAGATGTCATCAGAGCAGCCATAAATTCTACCGGATAGTAATATTTTAAATATGCCGTCTGATAGGCGACAACCGCATATGCAGCCGCATGGGATTTGTTAAACGCATATTTAGCAAAATCTATCATCTCATCATAAATTTTATTTGCCGTTTCCTCAGTGATACCGTTTGCCACACAGCCCGGAACACCCTCTTCTTCGTTTCCGTAAACGAAATTCTGACGCTCTTTCTCCATCACGTCAGCCTTTTTCTTCGACATGGCACGTCGGAGTAAATCGCTTCTTCCCAGTGTATATCCGGCAAGGTCACGCACAATCTGCATAACCTGTTCCTGATAGACAATACAGCCGTATGTGGATTCCAAAATCGGCTCTAACTGCGGACAGTCATATGTGATGGAGCCCCTGTCGTTTTTTCCCTTGATGTACTGAGGAATAAAATCCATAGGTCCCGGACGATACAGGGAGATTCCCGCAATAATATCTTCCAGATTCTGCGGTTTCAACTCTTTCATAAAGTTTTTCATTCCAGCACTTTCCAACTGGAATATTCCATCTGTTTTTCCCGTTCCAATGGACTCGAGTACTTCTTTGTCATTGTAATTGATTTTGTGCATGTCAATTTTATGACCGCTGCTTTTTTCTGCAAGTTTTGCTGCATTTTGAATAACGGTAAGAGTGCGAAGCCCCAAAAAATCCATTTTCAGAAGCCCCAGTTCCTCCAGAGTCGTCATCGTAAACTGTGTCGTCACCGCACCGTCCGCTCCAAGCGACAGCGGAACGTATTCATCTACCGGTTTCTGACTGATAACGACACCCGCTGCATGCATGGACGTATGTCTCGGAAGCCCTTCCAGACGAAGCGACATATCAATCAGTTCTTTTACCTCGGCATCTTCCTCATACACTTTCTTTAGTTCAGGGTTTACAGAAAGCGCCTTTGTCAGCGTCATATTTAATTCCGTCGGTATCATTTTCGCAATGGTGTCCACAAAGGCGTAAGGTAAATCCATAACACGTCCTACATCACGGATAACTCCCCGCGCCGCCATCGTACCGAAAGTAACAATCTGTACAACTCTGTCCGCACCGTATTTTCTCACAACATAGTCAATAACCTCCTGTCTTCTCTCAAAACAGAAGTCAATATCAATATCGGGCATGGAAACACGCTCAGGATTTAAGAAACGCTCAAACAGTAACTGATAACGGATCGGGTCAATGTCCGTGATGCCGAGACAATAAGACACAATGCTTCCCGCCGCCGAACCTCGCCCCGGTCCGACCATAATATCATTATCTCTCGCATACTTAATGAAATCCCAGACGATAAGAAAATAATCTACATATCCCATCTTCTGAATGACACTCAATTCGTATGTCAGCCGTTCTCCCAGTTCTTCCGTCACGGGCTGATAGCGTGACGCAAGCCCGTCAAAACATAACTTGTTCAGATACTCCCACGAAGTATATCCCGAAGGGACGTCATATCTCGGAAGTTTTGTCACTCCAAACTCAATCTCCACATCGCATCTGTCCGCTATTTTTTGTGTATTTTCCAGCGCCTGCAGAGCATAGGGGAACAATTCCGCCATTTCTTCCGGAGATTTCACATAATATTGCCCACCCTCATAACGCATACGGTTCTCGTCCTGTAATTTCTTACCCGTCTGAATACAGAGGAGAATATCATGAGGTTTCTCATCTTCCGCATACGTATAATGTACGTCGTTTGTAGCAACCAATTCTATGCCCGTATCCTGTGACAATCGCAATAACCTCTGATTTACCGTCGCCTGCTCCGGTATACCGTGATCCTGCAATTCCAAAAAGAAGTTGCCTTTCCCAAAAATCTTCTCATATCTTTTTGCCGACTTAACAGCCTCCTCATACATACCCCGCAGTAAGTTTTTCTGTACTTCACCCGCAAGGCAGGCGCTCAGGGCAATAATCCCCTCATGATACTGCTCCAGCAGTTCATAATCCACACGGGGCTTGTAATAATAACCTTCCACAAACGCCTTAGAAACGATTTTTGTTAAGTTTTCATATCCTTTATTATTTTCCGCAAGTAAAACAAGATGGTAATATCTGTCCTCTCTTGTCCCCACTTCCTTATCAAATCTGGACTGAGGCGCCACATACACTTCACAGCCTAAAATAGGTTTAATTCCCTCAGCTTTTGCTGCACGGTAAAAATCAATTACGCCGAACATAACGCCGTGGTCGGTAATCGCAGCACTGTCCATACCCAGTTCTTTTACTCTAGCCACATATTCTTTTATCTTATTTGAACCGTCCAGCAAACTATATTCGGTGTGGACGTGCAAATGTGCAAATTTCATATCTGTCCTCTTTCTTTAAAATCTGTTCATTTTGACTATATGAAAAGAAAAAAAAAGAGCATTCGCTCTTTTTTAGCCGTTCATCATAAAATCAAGTAATTTATCTGTGTCTTCCGGCTCATATGAAATCAATTCCAACTGAGGAATCTCTCCATTTGTGAAAACGTTCGCCATAGAAACATACTGTGAAAGTTTTGATTTTAAGTTAAGTCTGTCCCCTTCACCTGTTACTAATTCTACTTTCCCTTTACACTGATCAACAACACTAAAAAACTTTTCAATGTTTGTAATGTTCTGTATTTTCATTCTCATACCCGTACACTCCTTTCATCTTCAATTTCATCTGTTTACATTATACATTATCTTTCCCTAATTGCAATGGTTTTTTCTCTAATCTCGATTTTCCCTTCTTTCAGTAAGCGTCCCACCGCACGCTTAAATGCATTCTTGCTTAAGTTCAACTCACGCTTAATAATTTCCGGATCAGCCTTATCCGTAAACGGAAGTTCTCCATCGTATTCACAGATTGTTTTCCACACTAAATCTGCATCTTTGTCCATCTGTGCAGGAATTTTTTCGCGGACACTTAAATCCAATTTTCCATCAGCCTTCACCGCTGTGACGCGCGCTTTAATTTCCATACCGACAAATAATTTACCATACGCTTCTTTCTTCGGAATACGTGCGGAATACCGGTTATCCACCGCCACAAACAGACCGAATTCATCACTTCTGTCGTAGATGATTCCCTCTACCATATCATCTTTTTGGTACGGAGAGTCTTTGCGCAGCATATCGTACACTTTCATTGTCGCACAGAGACGTTCACTTTTGTCAATATAAAGTGTGACAAGGCACTTATCCCCTTTTTGCACTTTTGCCGTCTGCTGTTTGAAAGGTAAAAACAAATCTTTTTCCAATCCCCAGTCCAAAAATGCACCGAATCTTCCCACATCTGCCACAGTTAAAACAGCCAGTTCCCCGAGTGTCAGTTTCGGCTCATTTGTCGTCGCAATCAGACGGTCGTCCGAATCTTTATATAAGAACACTTCCACGGGATCTCCCAATTCAATGCCTTCCGGAACCTGTTTCTTTGGAAGAAGCACTTTTTCTTCCTCCCCGCCGAGATACACTCCAAAGTCCACTTTTTTTACTACAGTCAATACTTGTTTTTTTCCTAATTTCATCATTTTTCTTCTCCTGTTAATTCCACAACCGCAAAAGTTTTATCCTCTGCATCACAAAGTTTTACTGTTACTTTTCTTTCTTCACTGTGCATTTTCGGGAAAATCTTGTCCCCATATAATGCGGATTTCTTATATTCTACACGAATCTGCACCACCGCCATATTTTCGTCCGCCACTTCCAGCGCCATCTGAACGTAACGGCTGTTATTCACATGACCGTTTGTGTCTATATCACTTTTCTGCACCGAAAACGGTTCTTTTTCTTCCCATGTTTCCGGCAGAACGATTTTTCTCGGCGCATATTCCATCTGAAGTTCCGGCTCTGTCTCATATTTTTCTATATCTTCCTTGGAAGGTTTTGCCGGACGTTTTCTTTCTGTATCCATGAAAACCCAGATAGAGTTTGCATATGCCACACATTTCCCATGTTTGTCATTCATGACAAAATTTCTCGTTCCATACAGTCCGTTAAATGCCGTAGGCCATGTGCCAACTTCGATTTCCTCACAAAGTTTCGGATACCGCTCCACAATAATCTGCCATGCGGAAAGTATCCAGCCATGATGATGCTCGTCTAAAAATTTCATGCCTACTCCAAGTTCTTCCGACTGGAAATTACTGCAATCCTGAAAATAATTTACAATGCCTGTCAAAGTCAGATGTCCTGTTTTGTCCGTCTCACTGTAGCGCACCCGCTCTTTTATCGAATACATTACATTCCTCCATAACTTTTCTCTACGTGTATCACACACTGGTATCTGTTGTCAACCTCCTGCAACTCTTTTCTCAAAGTATTGCTCACTTCCACCTGTTTTTCCTTATCATACTCATGAGGGACAACCATATCAAAAATCAGATTGATTCCCTGTTTTCCCTCCACCACACGGAAATCGTGAATGGACACTTTATCATCAATCTCTTCTATTTTTGCGTTTGCCATTTCTTTTATCTTTAAAACACTTTCATTTTTCGTTTCTATCGGGTCCATATGAATGACAAGAAAAATGCCCAAAAATTTCTGTGCGTCTCTCTCAATTTTATCCACGACTTCATGGGACACTTCTATGTCCGCCGTATTTGGTACTTCCGCGTGGATAGATGCCATGCTCCTTCCCGGTCCGTAATTATGTACAATCAGATCGTGTGTTCCCTCAATTCCTTCATATCCTTCCACAAACTCAGTAATCTGTCGGAAAATCTCGGGGTCGATTGCCGGTCCGATAAGCGCCTCCACCGTGTCTTTCGCAATGCCGATACCTGCCCAGATGACAATTCCCGATACAACTAAACCTACGATTCCGTCAATATTCACCCCTGTTATCTTCCAAAATAAAATGGAAAGAACGGTAACTGACGTTGTGATCGCATCACCCATAGAATCTGTCGCCGTCGCCTGAAGTACTTTGGAATCAATCCGTTTCCCCAGTTTTCTGTTAAATGCTCCAAGCCACAGTTTCATGCCAATGGAAAGAACCAAAACAATAATGGAAATCCATTGAAATTTCAACTGTTCCGGGTGCATGATTTTTCCAACAGAGTCTTTAAAAAAGGTCAGCCCGACCTGAATAACAAGAAAAGATACAATTAATGCGGAAATATATTCTATTCTTCCATGCCCAAAAGGGTGTTCCTCATCTGCCGGTTTACTCGCCATTTTCACCCCAATCAGACTGATAATGGAAGATCCCGCGTCTGAAAGATTATTAAAGGCGTCTGCCAGAATAGATACACTGTGCATCAGCAAGCCGATAATTCCCTTTCCGACAAATAGAATTATATTGCAAATAATTCCTATAACTCCTGATAATACACCATATGCCGTTCTCACCGACACTTCCTCTACATATTCGTACCTTTTTACAAAATGCTTTACCAAAAATTCTGTCATATTCTTCCTCTATTCTTCTTTATTCCCCGCCAAAAAAGAACCACCGGATTTTAAATTTCGATGTAGCTGTCACCATCTCGTATTCCTCTTCGTCCAATACGGATTTTAACTTCTGCTTACTCTTTTTCGGCACTACTGCATTTGTTGCGTCCACAAAGCAGAGATTCGGATAAAGCACACACCACCAGTTATGTCCCTTCGCCTTTCCTATTTCTATGCGAAGCGCCTCATATTCTCCCGCCGGAAACGTCACGTCCCCGTACGTTTTCTGAGGGAAATAACTTTCCGTCAGTTCAGCCTTCACCGGATAAGTGTATCCCTCCTCGGAAATGACCCTGCCGGCAACTTCCTCCAGCTCTTTTTCATGACTGCCTGTCCACTCCTTTGTCTCTTCCACACTTTCGGCATTCGGCAATTCCCGCTTCATATATGCGATAACTGCCTCTTTTACTTTCATCTTTAACTGCTGGTCTTCCTCACTGTCGCTGTTGGCCAGAACGTGAAACCGAAGCACTTCTTCCGCCAGTTTTTCCTGTGTCTTTTCTACCTTTGCCTCCACTAAGACAGACTGTCTGTAAATTGTCATTCCCGTTACAATCCCTGCGATGAGTATTGCAACTGCGGCACAAATCCATTTTCTTTCCTTTTCCATTTTATGTAACCTCTCTTTCTTAGTCAGAGTGTTACCTGTTTTGAAAAGGTTATACATTTTTCTATTTTTTTGTGCGAATCGTATCAATTACCGCCTCAACCTGATTGTCAATATGACGGCACACTACTTCCGCCGCTTCCTCTTTCTGGCGTTTTTCAATGCGGTTAATGATATCCTCATGCTCCGCAATTAAAATAGAATGAAAACATTTTTTCTTCAAATATTCCACACGGAAACGATACATCTGCTCCCTGAAATTATTTAACAGTTGAATCAGACGCTGATTATCTGTCGCCATGAAAATCACATCGTGGAATTTCACGTCCGCCTCGGCAAACTTTGTAACATCATTTGTTTTTAACGTTTCTTCAAACTCTTTTGCCGCCTCTTTCAACTGACTCATCTGCTGCTTTGTCATTCTGTCGCATGCCAGTTTTACCGCCAGTTCCTCCAAAGCCTTGCGCACTTCCAGCACATCACGAAGACTTTTCTCGGTAATTTCCGCAACTTCCGCACCTTTTCTTGGAATCATTAAAACAAGCCCTTCCAGTTCCAGTTTTCTTATCGCCTCACGAATCGGTGTACGGCTTACTCCAAGTTTATTTGCCAGTTGAATTTCCATAAGCCGCTCTCCCGGCTTTAACTCTCCCCTTAAAATTGCCTGACGCAATGTATTAAAAACAACATCGCGAAGTGGCAGATACTCATTCATATTTACCTGAAAATTTGTTTCCATATTTATCTTCCTCTCGTATTATGCACATTGGTTACATAGACCTGTTTTGCCAGTCTCTTTCTGCGTATTTCCGTATACGCATGTTTCGCTGCCTTTCTGTCCGTAAAAATACCGAAAACCGTCGGACCGCTTCCGCTCATCATGGCATTTAAGGCCCCCGCATCTTTCATCGTCTGTTTAATCTTTTCAATAACCGGATAGTCGCCTATAGTCACTTCCTCCAAAACATTTCCCATGTTAGATGCTATCTTTTCCAGATTCTGTTCCTCAAGTCCCTCTAAAATACCGTCAATGTTTGGGTGGTTTACAATATCCAGCGCGTCTAATTTTTCATAGACCGTCTTTGTTGAAACACTGACAGGCGGTTTTGCCACAAGAACATAGCATTTTGGAAGGGCAGGCAGCGGAGTCAGTTTCTCACCGATTCCCTCTGCCAAAACTGTTCCACGCATAATGCAGTAAGGCACGTCTGCTCCCAGTTGTACTCCCCTCTCCATAAGTTCTTTCTGGGAAAGTCCGAGTTCATACATTCTGTTCATGCCGAATAATACTGCTGCCGCATTGGAACTTCCTCCCGCCATTCCCGCTGATACGGGAATAAATTTATTTAACCGAATGGACACGCCTCCCTCGATATGAAATTCGTCCATTAGCAGTTTCGCTGCTTTATATGCAATATTGTTTTCATTGACCGGAAGATAGAACAGATTTGTTTCTAAATGAATTCCCTCTTTCTCTGTCTTTTGCATCAAAACATCATCATAGAGATAAATTGTCTGCATAACCATTCGTACGTCATGGTAGCCGTTTTCCTTTCTTCCCAGAACGTCAAGCCCTAAATTTATCTTCGCCAATGCTTTTAATTCTACTTTATCCATACGGTACTCCTTCCATTTTCTTTTGTATCTTGTATACATTATACTTAAAGTATACTCATGTTTTCCTTAAAAATCAATATCTTATCTCCCTCTTTTATCTCACCATTATTTAATCCGTTTGTCGCCTGTATACGCTCTGTCGTTGTTCTGTACTGTTTTGCCAGATCCCACAACTCATCACCTTCTTTTACAATGTATCCTGTAATTCCCGGCTCCTTACCGATTTTTTCCATGTCAAACGGAAGCGCTTCCATATCTGTAATGACATTTTGCCATAATTGCCGGCGGATAAAACTGTGAAATGCCAAAACGGCTTTTACTTCCACCTCTCCGCTTCCAAGCATGGACACGGAAAGTTGTTCTAACCCATAGTTTATGTCATATACCGTATCCTCATTCATCTCATCACATTCAATCAGATAGGAAAACGGTATCATTCCCTGCCATGTGTCAAATGGAACTTCATCGCTTTCCTTTACATATAAAAACTGTAAGTGCAGTATTCCTTCAATCTGAATGCCTTGCTCTGCCCTCTCCATTTTTTGTACCTGCACTTCCCCACTGTTATGGCAAATCTGCAAAATATCCTCCTTAAGTTCCGGCAGGGAAAGTTGCTCGGATAACTTACATTTGGAATGATTCTGCAGGATTAGTTCCTCGTTTCGCACTTTTTCTTTTTTCAGGTTACATTCGTGCCGGAGAGAATAGACATCTTCCAGCACTTCCACTGTCTGTTCCTCATAAACGGCAATTTTTAAATTCAGCGTCCCCTCAATGCCGATTGAACGCATTTCTCCGTCTTCGTCCGTCCGCATATCCACGTTTACTTCGTCCAGATCCGCAGTGATGTAATGATACATGGACGGCTCCACTCCGGAACAGTTTACCCGCCCTTCATAAGAAACGGCCTGCTCTATCCAGTCCGCCTTCCCTTCCGGAGATTCATACAGGCAGAACACACTCAATTCTCCCGATAAACACAGCGCATCATCTTCCAGTTTTGTATCCAGTTTTCGATTGGATATATCGGTCCACAAAATTGTTCCGATATTTTCTTTTGTTCCCGGCAGAATCACTTCCTCCTTAATCCTATATGTATCCCTCTTGCCCGTATGCAACTGCAAAAGTTGATGCTCTTTTTTCTTTTTATATAGAGTATCTTCACTTTCTATATCTGTTGTCAGAGAAGTATCCTCCGATATTTCTTTTCCGATTTCCAGTTCCACCATCGCTTTAATGCTCAGTTTGCGTGAATGAATCATGGATACGGTAAACTCCGTGCGAAGATTCCTCACTGTATATGTACCGTCCTCTGCACCGTTTTCCACATATACCATTTCCTCAAA
Organism: Faecalimonas hominis; assembly: GCF_054660755.1. Taxonomy (NCBI): domain Bacteria; kingdom Bacillati; phylum Bacillota; class Clostridia; order Lachnospirales; family Lachnospiraceae; genus Faecalimonas; species Faecalimonas hominis. The sequence continues at coordinate 8,646 of NZ_BAAHSH010000012.1, read as the reverse complement.
AGGACATTTTCCTTCTAAAGAGGTAAGTTTTGTTTCTCCCTCCTCAGTCACATATAAGATTTGAAAATATACATTTCCCGTCACCCGAATATAGTTCTCAAGCGGCTTCATCTCCTCCACTTTCGCTGTACCTTTGCTCATGACAATTTTGGAAATGTCTCTCTTGGCATCAGGAACGTTGTAATCATCGTCCACAAAAAACTGGTCTGTAATTCCCTTTTCCATGCAGTTTACATGCATCTGTTTTTTCATAAATTCCATAAAATCCCTCCTACTCAAATATGACCGTTTTATCTGAAACGGGAAGTGCAATCACGATATGCGGATTGTTCGCCTTTTTCACTATCTCTTCCTGTTTGGACGGTCCGATTAAATTCGTGTGAAAATAAATTGTATTTTCCGTTTCTTCACATTTTTTCACCTTTACGCTGTAACCGGTAGTAGCCTTCTTACCATATCCCCTTGCAATATAGAGCATTCCTTTATCTTCATAAGTCAGTCTGAACGGCTTTCCCTTCTGTTTTTTTATCTCCGATTCTAACTCCTCCGGTATCAATTCTTCCTTTACGATCGTAAACTTTGCCTCTTTCCCTTTTTCCGTCTGATTTTTTTTTACACAACACCCTGTATACAAAACGAGTATGCCAATACAGATGAAGCAAAGAACTGCTTTTTTCATCAGGTTCTCTCCCCCGCTTACTCCCTATATCTTATTATCTTCCTTGTCTTTTTATGTGCCCTCTAGTATAATATTCTTTATCATGTAAAAGCATAGAAAGGAAAGAACTATGATTTTTGAGACAGCAGAAAAAACATACGAGCCGCCTGCACGTATATCCGGCATACTGCTGCACCCAACTTCCCTCCCATCGCCTTACGGTATCGGAGATTTGGGTGATGAGGCATATCGTTTCGCAGACTTTTTGGAAAAATCAGGTCAGCATCTCTGGCAAATTCTCCCTCTCGGACCGACCGGATTCGGAGACTCTCCTTATCAGAGTTTCTCAGCGTTTGCAGGTCAGCCTTTGTTAATAAGCCCAAAACACTTAGAAGAACTTGGACTTTTAACGGAACAAGATTTGGAAAATTGTCCGTGTACCGACAGAGAAAAAGTAAATTACGGTGACGTTATTGTGTGGAAGACAGAAATTTTGCACAAGGCTTACGCCAACTACTGCCATACCGCGGATAAGATGCTTTTGGAAGAATATGATTCCTTCTACGAAAACAACCGTTTCTGGTTAGACGATTACGCTCTTTTTATGGCATGTAAAGAAGTGCATAACGGACAGAGCTGGCTTGAATGGGAGGAAGAATACCGCTCCCCTTCCAAACTCTTTGTAAAGGAACTTGAAAATTCTCTTGCAAAAGAAATCCGCTACCATCAGTTTGTCCAATTTATTTTCTTTAAAGAGTGGTATTCGTTAAAGGAATACGCCAACAAAAAAAAGATTCAGATTATCGGGGACATTCCGATTTTTGTCTCTCTGGACAGCGCAGATGTATGGGCAAATCAAGAGTTGTTCCAGTTGGACAGTAAAGGATTTCCTATAGAGGTAGCAGGTGTTCCGCCTGATTACTTTTCGGAGACGGGGCAGCTTTGGGGCAACCCCCTCTACAATTGGAGCGCTCACAAAAAGACAGGATTTAAGTGGTGGATTTCCCGCATACAAAATCAACTTGGGCTTTCAGATTACTTAAGAATTGACCATTTCCGTGGATTTGAAGCATACTGGTCGGTTCCTTACGGAGAAGAGACAGCAGTCAATGGCAAGTGGAAGCCGGGACCAAAAGAAGACCTTTTTCTCGCCATAGAAAAAGCGCTCGGGGAAAATCTGCCAATTATCGCTGAAGATTTGGGCGTAATCACTCCTGAAGTGGAGCGTCTCCGCGACCGTTTTCATTTTCCGGGCATGAAAGTGCTGCAGTTTGCCTTTGAGTCTGAGACGGAAAGCAGTTTCCTTCCACACCAGTTCACTACAACAAACTGTATCTGTTACACCGGAACACACGATAATAATACGACAAAAGGCTGGTACGAAGCAGTCAGCGAAACGGCGCGTGACAAAGTCCGCCGCTATATGAATACGGACGGAAGTTCTGTCCATTTCGATTTTATCCGCACCTGTCTCGGTACAATCGCCACCTATGCGATTTTCCCTTTGCAGGACGCACTTGGCATCGGAAACGAAGGGCGTATGAACTGTCCGGGTGTGGCAATGGATAACTGGTCATGGCGTTATAAAAAAGAGACACTGACCGATGAACTGGCGGAAAAACTGCTGGAATTATCTCATTTATATGGAAGATATTAGAAAGGATTTGCGTTATGATACGTTTTATATTGGTTTCCACAACCGTTATTTTATTTTTAGTCCTATTTATCCCCGTTCTTATTGTGGAATGGATTATTGGGAAATTTAACCGCAAAGCGAAAGATTACAGTTCTCTTCGCATTGTGCAGGGTGCATTCAAACTTATCCTTTGGATTACCGGTGTGAAAGTAACTGTTATCGGAGAAGAAAATATTCCCGATGAACCTGTCCTTTTTATCGGCAATCACAGAAGTTTTTTTGACATTCTTCTTACCTACTCCCGCTGTAAGCGTCTGACCGGATATGTGGCAAAGAAAGAAATGTTGAAATTTCCTCTTTTAAGAGACTGGATGAAAAATCTTTACTGTCTGTTCCTTGACCGTGAAAATGCAAAGGAAGGCCTAAAAACTATTCTCACTGCCATTGACTATGTGAAACAGGGAATTTCTATCTGTATTTTCCCTGAGGGAACGAGAAATAAAGGGGAAGAATTAAGCATGCTTCCGTTTAAAGACGGAGCGCTAAAAATTGCGACAAAGACCGGTTGTCCGGTTATCCCGATTTCCATGAACAACACTTCAGAAATTTTTGAAAATCATTTTCCAAAAATCAGAAAAACCCACGTTGTTCTCGAATACGGAAAACCTATTGACTACAAATCTTTAGACCGAGAAGACCAGAAACATTTCGGGGCATATTGTCAAAACATTATACAGGAAACAATCAAAAAAAATGCAGCACTATTGTAATGCTGCATTTTTTCATTTAACGTTACATTTTTATTTATTTAATGGTATAATGAAATAAGTATGCTTTGTCATACAAATAATAACCTGTAAAAATAAAGATTGAAGGTAAAAGGATAAAAATGATGAATACAAGAAACCTTACCCTATTAACTGATTTATATGAATTAACAATGATGCAGGGATATTTTGAAAGCGGAGAAAATGATGTTGTTGTTTTTGATATGTTTTTCCGCTCAAATCCATGCAACAACGGATATTCCATTGCCGCCGGGCTGGAACAGGTAATCGAATATATCAAAAATTTGAACTTTTCTTATGAAGATGTGGAGTATCTTCGCAGTTTAAATATATTCAGCGAGGATTTCTTACATTATTTAAGCGGATTTCATTTCAGCGGAAACATTTATGCCATTCCGGAAGGAACGGTTGTTTTTCCAAAAGAGCCTTTAATTAAAGTAATCGCACCGATTATGGAAGCACAGTTGGTTGAGACGGCCATTTTAAATATCATCAACCATCAGTCGCTTATTGCGACAAAAACTGCCCGTGTCACGTTTGCCGCAGGAAATGACCGTGTTCTTGAGTTCGGTTTAAGACGTGCTCAGGGACCTGATGCCGGGCTGTATGGTGCAAGAGCCGCAATGATTGGCGGTTGTGCCGCTACATCTAACGTGCTTGCAGGGAAAGAATTTGGAGTTGCCATCAGCGGAACACACGCCCACAGTTGGATTATGAGTTTTCCTGATGAGTATACTGCATTCAAGAAATATGCAGATCTTTACCCTAACTCATGCTGTCTTCTTGTGGACACTTACGATACATTAAAATCCGGCGTGCCAAACGCCATTCGTGTCTTTAAGGAAATGCGTGAGTCCGGCATGGAATTGAAAAACTACGGAATCCGTTTGGACAGCGGAGATCTTGCCTACCTCTCTAAGAAGGCGAGAAAAATGTTAGATAAAGCCGGTTTTGAGGACGCATACATCTCTGCGTCCAACGACTTGGACGAATATCTGATTCACGACTTGAAAATGCAGGGGGCAGCCATCACTTCATGGGGTGTTGGAACGCATCTGATTACTTCAAAAGACTGTCCGTCGTTTGGCGGTGTATACAAACTTGCCGCCATTCAAAATGAGGACGGAGAATTTATTCCTAAAATCAAATTATCGGAAAATACAGAGAAAATCACAAATCCGGGCAACAAAACCATTTTCCGCATTTACGAAAAGACAACCGGAAAAATCAAGGCAGATTTAATCTGTTTTGCGGACGAAGTGATAAACTGTGAAGAAGATTTACTTCTCTTCGATCCGGTAGATACATGGAAAAAGACATTATTAAAAGGCGGCACTTACGAAGTTCGTGAGTTATTAAAACCGATTTTCATCAACGGTGCCTGCGTATACGAAACACCGTCCGTTATGGATATCGCAGACTATTGCCGCAAGGAAAAAGAGACGCTTTGGGACGAAACCAAACGTCTTGTCTATCCGCACCGTGTCTATGTAGATTTATCAGAGAAATTATATACAGTGAAAAAAGATTTATTAAATCAAATGAGTTTAAAAGAGCAATAAAGGAGATTACACTATGAAAATCATCGTATTAGCAGGCGGACTCAGCACAGAGAGAGACGTATCTCTCTCCTCGGGTGCAGGTATCTGCCGTATATTAAAAGAAAGAGGGCACGATGTGTTCCTTTTAGACGCATTTATGGGATTAGAATATGATTCTGACAAATTGGCGGAAGTATTCACTTTGGAAAACAGCGGTCTTGAAATCGCGGAGGGAATCAAAACAACGGAACCTGATTTGGAGGCGGTAAAAGCGTCCCGCCCTGACCAGTCTCCATCTTTACTCGGGCCAAATGTTATCGAACTTTGCCGTATGGCAGATATTGTCTTTATGGGACTTCACGGTGACATTGGAGAAAACGGTAAATTACAGGCCACATTCGACATTCTTGGCATCAAATATACAGGGCCAAATTCTCTCGGAAGCGCATTGGCAATGGACAAAGGAGTTACGAAACAGATTTTCAAAATGTCCGGTGTTCCTACACCTGCCGGAATGTGGTTAAAAAAAGCCGACAAAGATACACCGTTCAATGAGTTGGGACTTTCCCTTCCGGTTGTCGTAAAACCTTGCTCCGGAGGATCGAGTATCGGCGTATACATTCCACAGACAGAGGCAGAATACAAAACTGCCGTGGAAGAATCCTTCAAATATGAGGACGAAATCATTATCGAACCATACATCAAAGGACGTGAATTTGCAGTTGGTATCATTGACGGAAAGGCTCTTCCTGTTATTGAAATCATTCCAAAATCAAACTTCTTTGATTACAAAAACAAATATCAGGCAGGCTGCACGGAAGAAATCTGTCCGGCGCATATTGATGATGCAATCGCAAAAAGAATGCAGGAAGCAACCGAAAAAGCATTTGCTGCATTAAAATTAGACGTTTATTCCCGCGCCGACTTCCTTTTAACAGAGGACGGAGAAATTTACTGTCTTGAAGTAAACAGTCTTCCGGGAATGACTTCCGCAAGTCTCTTACCGAAGGAAGCACAGGCAGCCGGTATTTCTTACGGTGACCTCTGCGAACTGATCATTCAGAAATCATTGGAAAAATATAACTAGAAAGGAGTCTTTTCATGAAAAATATGTCTTTACATGAAATCGCCACAGCCTGTGGCGGTACATATTTCGGAGATTCAACTAAACTTTCTTTGGAAGTGAGCGGTGTCGCCATCGACAGCCGAAAAGTTGAAAAGGACTTTCTTTTTGTTGCCATAAAAGGCGCGAGAGTGGACGGACACGATTTTATTCCACAGGTTATGGAAAACGGCGCTTTATGTGCTTTATCCGAAAAAGATTTGGGAGATGTACCTTATTCTTATATTCTTGTTAAATCCTGCGAGCAGGCGTTAAAAGATTTGGCAGAATATTACCGGCTTGCCCTCGACATTAAAGTCGTAGGCATTACGGGAAGCGTGGGAAAAACAAGTACAAAAGAAATGATTGCCTCAGTTCTGGAACAGAAATATTCCGTACTAAAAACAGAGGGAAATTTCAACAATGAAATCGGGCTTCCTTTAACGATTTTCAATATCCGTGAAGAACACGAAGTTGCCGTTTTGGAAATGGGTATAAATGAATTTGAGGAAATGCACCGCCTCGCAAAAGTTGCCCGCCCGGACATCTGCGTCATCACAAATATCGGTTTCTGTCACTTGGAAAACTTGATTGACCGTGACGGAGTTCTCCGTGCCAAAACAGAAATGTTTGACTTTATGCGTGACGGGGCACAGATTATTTTAAACGGCGATGACGATAAATTAATTACAGTACAAAATGTAAAAGGAATTACTCCTGTGTTCTTCGGTCTGACAGAGCGTCACGATTACTATGCAACTGACGTGCATTCTCTCGGATTAAAGGGAACTTCATGTATACTTCATCTTCCAAACGGAACAGTAAATGCAAACATTCACCTTCCTGGAGCACACATGGTTTATAATGCGCTTGCCGGAGCGTGCGTCGGATATAGTCTCGGCTTAACAAACGAAGAAATCCAAAAAGGAATAGAAAGTCTTCTTCCCGTTTCCGGAAGAAATAATCTGATTGAAACGGACGATTTTCTTATTATCGATGACTGCTATAATGCAAATCCGGTATCCATGAAAGCATCTTTGGACGTGCTTTCTAACGCTCTTGGACGCAAGGTTGCCATTTTAGGCGATATGGGCGAACTTGGCGAAGATGAAAAAGCACTCCACTACGGAGTGGGTGTATATGCCGCCAAAAAGGAAACTGACCTTATCTGCTGTATCGGAACACTTGCACAGGAATTTGTAAATGGAGCAAACTCCGTTACATCAAAAAGCGAAACACTTTATTTCGCCACAAAAGAAGAATTTCTTTCACAGATGCATTCTATCGTGAAAAAAGGGGATACCATATTGGTAAAAGCTTCTCACAGCATGGAATTTCCTGAGATTGTGGAAGCATTACAAAAATTACGCTAGGAGAAATTATGGACTATCAGATTCTTGTTCTCGACTTAGACGGGACACTGACAAACTCAAAAAAAGAAATTACAGAGCCGACGAAACAGGCGTTAATTGATATTCAGGAAAAGGGAAAAAAAGTTGTTCTCGCCTCCGGCCGTCCCACACCGGGAATTTTGCCGCTGGCAAAAGAACTTCATTTAGAAAAATACGGCAGTTACATTTTATCTTTCAACGGCGCCAGAATTATTGACTGCCGAAGCAAAGAACTTCTGTATAACAGAACGATTCCATCGGAAGTTATCCGACCGATTTACGAAATGCTCAAATCCTATGATATGGATTTGCTCACTTACACGGACACACATATTTTATCCGGTATGAAAACAAACCAATTTACTGAATTGGAATCCCGCATCAATCAGATGCCGATTGTACAGACAGATGACTTTTTATCTGAAATCACTTTTCCGGTCAATAAACTGCTCGGTACGGGGAACAAAGAAATAATCGCAAAGGCATTGGAAACGGTGAAATCACATTTCCACTCTCAATTAAATATTTATCTGTCAGAGCCTTTTTTCTTGGAAATCATGCCACAGCGTATTGATAAGGCACATTCCCTGCAGAAACTGTTAAACAGTATTGGATTGACTGCCGACTCTATGATTTGCTGTGGGGACGGTTATAATGATTTGACAATGATTGAATACGCCGGACTTGGAGTTGCCATGGAAAATGCCCAGCCTCTCGTCAAAGAAAGCGCAGATTATATTACAAAATCCAACGATGAGGACGGCGTTTTACACGTCATTAATGAATTTATGAGATAAAGAAATGCTTTACAGAGAGTATCGTTTTTCAATACTCTCTGTATTTATTTCTCAAACACCAACTCAGTCCCTTACTTTTTGTCTCTTTATATAATCTTGTACTCTTCAAGTAATTTTTTCTGATACTCAGCGTCCTCTATTGCTTTCAAAATATCATCGGTTCTTCCAAGTTGTTTTAATTTGGTATATAATTGGTTAACCTTTTCTATTCCTACTTTTTCTCCGTTCTCAAAAGCCTCCTCTCTCTGTACCTCAATATCCATCTCATAATCATATTCTGCTGTCAACATATTTACAACCTCGCTTCCCTTTCGCTTCAAATAGTCAGCAAGAATCCCTTTTTCAATACATTCCCGGATTGCCCTTTTATATGGTTCGTCTATTTCCAAAACCTGGTATTTCTGTACCGTGTCAATAAACTGACTGTATTCCCGTAAAACTTGACATTTTTCTAAAATCTCATGCTGTTCACTTGGTGTTAGAATATAAATAGTACAAGTCAAAATGAGAATTCCTTATAAGAAAAATTATGGTACAATGTAGGTACCGCACTGAAGGAGGATCTCATTATGGCAAAGCACTATGACAAACAATTTAAGCTGGATGCAGTCCAGTATTATCATGATCACAAGACCTTAGGACTGCAGGGCTGTGCTACAAATTTAGGAATCAGTCAGCAGACTTTATCACGCTGGCAGAAAGAACTGCGTGAAACAGGTGATATTGAAAGCCG
>NZ_BAAHSH010000011.1:0-35463 GCF_054660755.1 Faecalimonas hominis | reverse complement strand
CCCTTTAGGGCTTAGTGGGGAAATGATGTTGCGCTTGGCGAACCTATTTCGGCGAGTCTTTAGACTCCAGTGCCGGTAATAGACCCTTATAGGGTCAAAGCAAGCCACCGGCTAAGCCGGTGGTCTTGACTTTACCCCGTCCCTTTTTGAGAAACACCCTGTCCCTTTTTGCTTAAAAATAGAAAAATTTTACTTTTATACCATGCTAAAAGCCTATAAATACGTTATTTCTTATTTGATTTTTTAAAATATTTAAAGAACGTTTGCTGATATTTAATAAAACATACGGTTTTAAAGGCTTTTTTCATTTAGTTGTAAAAAGGGACAGGGCATTTTCCGATTTGGGACACAGTGAAATGCAATTCGGGACGGGGTGTTTTTGAAGTTTACTACGTCCCCAAATGGCAAATAAGGCAAATAAAAAACAACCACTGACGGCATGGTTGTTTTATATTTATCATATTAATTGATTAAGCGATTCCGTTAACTGCTTTTGTTAAACGAGAAACTTTTCTTGCAGCAGTGTTTTTGTGATAAACACCTTTGCTTGCTGCTTTGTTAATTTCAACGATAGCAACTCTTAATGCTTCAGCAGCAACTGTTTTGTCGTTAGCAGCAACAGCAGCCTCAACTTTTTTCACGCAAGTTTTTACTTTAGATTTGATTGCTTTATTTCTAGCAGCTCTTGTTTCGTTTACTAAGATTCTTTTTTTAGCAGATTTAATATTAGCCAATCTGAACACCTCCAAATTATGTGAATTTTCAATTATCTTTTCATTAGAGCCGGACACGGAACGTTCTAATGAAACATACTCGTTCATTGTAGGCTAATTAACAGTGGTTGTCAATACATATTTCCGAAAAAAATGTAAAACATATGAACAAAAGGCAAAAAAAGAAAGAAAAGAGGTATGGAATGATTGAGAAGTATAGTATTAGGACAGACTTGGCGTTGGAACAGAAGGAGAGATTTGAGTCTGACAATGTAGAGGTGCAGGGCGTTGTGCTGGAAGAGGAATACGATGAGGAGAGGGAAATCAAGATAACGAAAGTGATTATTGAAACAGAAAACGGGGCAAAAACAATGGGTAAGCCTGTGGGGACATATATTACATTGGAAGCCCCAAATCTGATGATCCCCGATGAAGATTATCACAGAGAAATTTCCGGGGAACTGGCAAAAATTGTATGTGAACTGATAAAGGAGAAAAAGAAAGAGTACGACGTGCTTGTTATCGGTCTTGGGAACAGGGAAGTAACACCTGATGCACTGGGTCCGTATGTCGTTGATAATCTTATAGTGACGCGTCATATAATCAGGGAATATGGCAAGTATGCAATGGGTGAGGAGAATGTAAATCAGGTGAGTGCCATTGTTCCCGGTGTGATGGGGCAGACGGGAATGGAGACGGTGGAGGTTGTAAACGGGATTGTAAAGGAGACGAAGCCGGATTTTATTATTGCGGTCGATGCTTTGGCGGCGCGAAGTACAAAAAGACTGAACCGGACAATACAGGTGGCAGATACGGGAATCCACCCGGGTTCAGGCGTTGGCAATCACAGAGGAGGAATTACGCAGGAGACATTAGGAATTCCGGTTATCGCTATCGGTGTGCCTACTGTTGTGGACGCAGCGACGATTGTCAATGATACAATGGAAAATTTCCTGACGGCTTTGGAAAGTTCAGAAATGTTAAGGGGAGTAGGTGTTGTCTTGCAGGGGTACAATGCGGCAGAAAAATATGAATTGATACAGGAACTGATTTCTCCCCATTTAAACGGTATGTTTGTTACTCCAAAAGATATAGATGATACGATAAAAAGAATCAGTTATACGATTTCCGAGGCGCTCAACATTTTATTCTCCAATGGACAGGCGTAATAATATACGTCCGCCCTTCATATAATGGTAAATATTTGAATATAGTTTGAAAGGCGGGAGGGAGAAATTGAGGGCAAACAGAAAAACGGCAAGAATGTTGACGCAGGGAGCGATAATCTGTCTTGGAAGTTATATTTTATATAATGGAAGTAAACAAATTGTCGGGGAGTGGAAAGGGAAAATCAATGAAACGCTTCAACTGAGAGCGGAGAAGACTTTTATGAGCGGACTGACGTACGCCAACCGGGAAGAGAAAAGTCTGGAAGAATGGATTGCCAATCAGGCGCTTGAAATGCTGCCTCTTGGCAGTTACATAAACGGAAAGGCAGTCTGCCAATCGGAAGTAGAAGATGAAATGACATATGAAATGATCTTGGCAAAACAGGAGGCCGATGAAAACGAGGTAGATGCAAATGGAAATCTGATTGGAAAAGAAGAAAAATCCGTGCAGCAGGAGGCAAAACAGGAAACAAAGCCGGTAAATAAAAGCAGGGTAGACTTATCTGTAGAAAAATTAAAAGATTTTGAATATCTGCGCAGCCATTTTTACACGGTGGACAGTTCCACTTTCGTCAATCCGGAAGATTTGCAGGCGGAAAAACTGCTGAGCAAAAACATGAAACTGGATAAAAATAAAAAAGGACCTAAAATTTTACTTTATCATACGCATTCTCAGGAAGCTTTTGCGGATTCCGTTCCGGGAGATGTAAATACAACTATTGTGGGTGTGGGGAGGTATTTAGCGAAACTGTTAAATGAAAAGTATGGCATAGAAACATTGCATCATGAAGGCATTTACGATATGAAGAATGGAAAAGTGGATAGGACACAGGCGTACGAGCGGGCAAAAGGAAATATTCAAAAGATTTTAAAAGATAATCCAAGTATTGAAATGGTAATTGATTTACACAGGGACGGTGTCGGCAAAAATACCCGTCTTGTCACGGAGATTGACGGGAAACCTACGGCGAAACTGATGTTTTTTAACGGAATGAGCAGAACGAGGACAAATGGCAAATTGACAGTTTTGCAAAATCCGTATATTCAGGACAATCTTGCGCTGTCACTGCAGATGAAGTTGGAGGCGGAAAGAAGGTATCCGGGACTGACGAGAAACATCTATTTAAAAGGATACCGCTATAATATGCACATGAAACCGAAGACACTTTTAGTTGAAGGCGGGGCGCAGACGAATACGGTAGCGGAAATTATGAATGCGATGGATTATCTGGCGGAAATTTTAAATGCGGTTGTAGGGGAATGATTTTTGTGATAAACTAATGATAATTTGGCGAATTTTGCTCTGACGGGCAATAAGTAAAGAAGAAAGGAATGCGGATAAATGGCAAAGAAAAATACATATGATGCAGACAGCATCTCGATACTGGAAGGATTGGAAGCCGTTCGTGTAAGACCGGGTATGTATATCGGAAGTGTGTCTACAAAAGGATTGAATCATTTGGTATATGAAATTGTAGATAATGCGGTAGATGAACATTTGGCGGGATTTTGTAATCGTATAGAAGTGACTTTGGAGAAGGACGGCTCGGCTACCGTTAGCGATAACGGAAGAGGCGTTCCGGTTGGAATGCATCAAAAAGGTGTGTCGGCAGCACGTATTGTATATACGACACTGCATGCGGGTGGAAAGTTTGATGATTCCGCTTATAAGACAAGCGGTGGACTGCATGGTGTTGGTTCTTCTGTCGTAAATGCGCTTTCTGCCTATATGGACGTAAAAATAAGCAGAGACGGGGCGGTTCATCACGACCACTATGAGAGGGGAATCCCTACGATTGAATTAGTGGACGGGCTTCTTCCTGTTATTGCAAAGACCAAGAAAACGGGGACAACCGTAAATTTTCTTCCTGACGATACGATATTTGAAAAGACAAGATTTAAAGCGGAAGAGATAAAGAGCAGACTCCATGAAACTGCGTATCTGAATCCGACACTTACGATTGTTTTTGAGGATAAGCGCGGAGCAGAGACGGAGCGTATTGAATATCATGAACCAAACGGAATACTTGGATTTATAGCAGATCTGAATCAGAAAAAGGAAACCGTTCATGAGCCAGTCTATTTTAAAGGAGAGGCAGACGGAATAGAAGCGGAAGTGGCCTTTCAGTATGTAAATGAATTTCATGAAAACGTGCTTGGATTTTGTAACAATATTTATAATGCGGAAGGCGGCACACATCTGACGGGATTTAAGTCTACATTTACAATGGTAATGAATCAGTATGCGAGAGAGATAGGTGTGCTGAAAGAAAAAGATGCCAACTTTACGGGGGCGGATATAAGAAACGGAATGACGGCAATCGTATCGATAAAACACCCTGATCCGAGGTTTGAGGGACAGACAAAAACAAAATTGGATAATCAGGACGCGGGAAAAGCGACAAGCAAGGTGACAAATGATGAGATTACACGCTTCTTTGACAAAAATCTCGATACGCTGAAAAAAGTATTGTCCTGTGCGGAAAAGGCGGCAAAAATTAGAAAGACAGAAGAGAAGGCAAAGACAAACCTTCTGACAAAGCAGAAATATTCTTTTGACAGTAATGGAAAACTTGCAAACTGTGAAAGCAGGGACGCAAGCAAATGTGAAATTTTCATCGTGGAGGGAGATTCCGCGGGCGGTTCGGCGAAAACGGCGAGAAACCGTCAGTTTCAGGCGATTTTGCCGATTCGTGGTAAGATTTTGAATGTGGAGAAGGCGAGTATAGACAAAGTTTTGGCAAATGCGGAAATCAAGTCGATGATTAATGCTTTCGGCTGCGGATTTTCGGAAGGATACGGAAATGACTTTGATATTTCTAAATTGAGGTATGACAAAATTATTATTATGGCAGATGCCGATGTGGACGGTGCGCATATTTCCACATTATTATTGACTTTATTTTATCGGTTTATGCCGGAATTGATTTTTGAAGGACATGTGTATATTGCCATGCCGCCTCTTTATAAAGCGGTAACGAAAAAGGGAGAGGAAGAATATCTCTATGATGACAAAGCGTTGGAGAAATATCGCAGACGTCAGAAGGGTGCATACACGTTACAGAGATATAAAGGTCTCGGAGAGATGGATGCAGAGCAGTTGTGGGATACAACATTAAATCCTGAAACAAGAATGTTGAAATTAATTGAAATTGAAGATGCAAGAATGGCGTCCGGTGTAACGGAGATGCTTATGGGAACGGAAGTGCCGCCGAGACGCGCGTTTATTTATGAGAATGCGACAGAAGCGGAATTAGATATATAAGGAGAGAGCAGATATGCAGGATTCACAACTGATAAGAACTGAATATTCAGAAGTAATGAAGAAATCATACATAGATTATGCGATGAGTGTTATCGTTTCCAGAGCCCTTCCAGATGTGAGGGACGGGCTGAAACCGGTACAGAGAAGAACACTGTATGATATGTATGAATTGGGAATAAAATACGATAAACCTTATCGAAAGTCAGCGCGTATTGTAGGGGATACAATGGGTAAATATCACCCGCACGGTGACAGTTCCATTTATGAATCATTAGTAGTCATGGCACAGGACTTTAAAAAAGGCATGGCTTTGGTTGACGGACACGGAAACTTTGGCTCGATTGAAGGAGACGGTGCTGCGGCAATGCGTTATACGGAGGCCAGACTTGCCCGTCTTACACAGGAGGCGTATCTTTCTGATTTAGACAAAGATATTGTGGATTTTGTGCCAAACTTTGATGAGACGGAAAAAGAGCCGGAAGTATTACCTGTCCGTGTTCCTAATCTTTTGGTAAACGGAGCGGAGGGGATTGCAGTCGGTATGGCAACAAGCATTCCTACGCACAATTTGGGGGAAGTTGTCGATGCGGTTAAGGCATATATGAAAAATAACGGGATTACAACAAAACAGTTGATGAAATATGTCAAAGGGCCGGATTTCCCTACAGGGGCGATAGTAGTCAATAAAGATGACTTACTGTCTGTTTATGAGACGGGCAGCGGGAAAATAAAATTGCGCGGCAAAGTGGAAGTGGAAGAAGGAAAAGGAGGGAAAAAGAAACTCGTCATTTCGGAAATTCCATATACGATGATTGGAGCCGGAATCGGAAAATTTTTAAACGACGTTGCATCGCTTGTGGAGACAAAAAAGACGAATGACATTACGGATATTTCAAACCAGTCTTCAAAAGAAGGTATACGGATTGTATTAGAACTAAAGAAAGATACTGATGTGGAAAATTTGAAAAACATGCTCTACAAAAAGACGCGTCTGGAAGATACTTTCGGTGTAAATATGCTTGCGGTTGCCGATGGCAAACCGGAGACAATGGGGTTGAAGAAAATTATTGAACATCATGTGGATTTTCAATTTGAACTTGCCACAAGAAAATACAAAAACTTATTGGGAAAAGAACTGGATAAAAAAGAAATTCAGGAAGGCTTAATCAAAGCCTGCGATGTCATTGATTTGATTATTGAAATTTTAAGGGGAAGTAAATCCATCAAAGATGTAAAAGCCTGCCTGACAAACGGTGTTACGGATAATATTTCGTTCAAGTCCAATATTTCCAAGAAGATGGCGTCCATGTTAAGATTTACGGAACGTCAGGCAACAGCAATTTTAGAAATGCGATTGTACAAACTTATTGGTCTTGAGATTGAGGCGCTGCAAAAAGAGCATGAGGAAACATTAAAGAATATTGCGCGCTACGAAGATATTTTAAATAACTATGATTCTATGGCAGAAGTCATTATGGAAGAGTTGGATTATTATAAGAAGACATACGGAAGAAAACGCCGCACGGTTATTGAAAATGCGGAGGAAGCTGTTTACGAAGAAAAGAAAGTGGAAGAACAGGACGTTGTCGTTCTTATGGACCGTTTTGGCTATACCAGATCAATAGACACAGCGACGTATGATAGAAATAAAGAGTCGGCAGACAGCGAAAATAAACATATTATCTTCTGTAAAAATACGGGTAAAATATGTATGTTTACAAACACGGGTAAAATGCATCAGGTGAAAGTGCTTGATATTCCTTTTGGAAAATTCAGAGACAAAGGAACACCGGTGGATAATTTGAGTAATTACGACAGTGCGGAAGAGAATATCATTTACATTTGTGACGAAGAACAATTCCGTATGGGGAAAATGCTGTTCGCAACGAAATATGGAATGATTAAAAAAGTGGACGGAGCGGAATTTGTTGTGTCAAAAAGAACAATTACCGCAACGAAACTGCAGGAAGAGGACGAAGTGGTTTCTATACAGCCTGTAAATGAAAACCAAAATATTGTTTTGCAGACAGAGGGAGGATATTTCCTTCGATTTTTGGCAGAGGAAGTTGCCGAGAAGAAAAAAGGTGCAATCGGAGTACGGGGAATAAAATTACAAAAAACAGACATACTGGAAAATGTATATCTGTTTGAGGAGGGAACGGAGATAAAGGTTCCTTATAGAGAAAAAGAAGTCACATTAAACCGTCTGAAACTTGCAAAACGAGACGGAATGGGGACAAAGACAAGAGGATAGTTCAAAAACCCCCTTGCTTTTATATGAAACAGGTGTTATACTGTAAATTAGTTACATAGGAAATCGACAGAAGAGTGGACGCAACGTTCACTCTTCTTTGTTGCAAAGTATACAATGTTAGGCTGATGCAAAAAGAAAGGAAGGTTGAACGTGTCAAAAAGAGAAGTATATGAACAGAAAACAGAAGAACTTTTATTGCCAATAGTAGAAGAACACGGATTTGAACTGGTAGATGTAGAGTATGTGAAGGAGGGAGGTACATGGTATCTTCGAGCATACATCGATAAGCCGGGAGGAATTGCGGTAGACGACTGTGAAGTAGTAAGCAGAGCGTTTTCGGATATTCTTGATGAGAAAGATTACATTGAGGATACTTATATTTTTGAAGTGAGTTCTCCCGGACTTGGAAGACCTTTGAAGAAGGAAAAAGATTTTGCAAGAAGCATGGGTGAAGAGGTTGAAGTCAGAACATACCGCGCCATTGACCGACAGAAAGAATTTGTTGGAATTTTAAAAGGGTATGATAAAGATACGGTAACAATAGAAATGGAAGACGGTTCTGAAAGAATATTTGAGAGAAATGATATTGCCTTAATTCGTTTGGCATTTGATTTTTAAAACAGGAGGAAATAAAAAATGAACACAGAATTATTAGAAGCATTGACTATTCTTGAACAGGAAAAAGATATCAGCAAAGAAACTTTATTGGACGCTATTGAAAACTCATTAATTAACGCGTGCAAAAACCATTTTGGAAAAGCGGATAACATCAAAGTTATTATGAATCGTGAAACTTGTGATTACTCTGTATTTGCAGAAAAGACAGTTGTGGAGAACGTGGAAGACGATGTGATGGAAATCAGTCTTGCCAACGCAAAGATGATTGACAGTAAATTTGAATTGGGTGACATCGTACAGATTCCCGTAGAGTCAAAAGAGTTTGGACGTATCGCCACACAGAATGCGAAAAATCTTATTTTACAGAAAATCCGTGAAGAAGAAAGAAAAGTAGTTTACGACCAGTACTTTGAAAAAGAAAAAGATATTGTTACAGGTATCGTACAGCGTTATGTAGGCAAAAATGTAAGTATCAATTTAGGAAAAGCAGATGCAATGCTTACGGAAAATGAGCAGGTAAAAGGCGAGGTGTTTAAGCCGACGGAAAGAATTAAACTATATGTTGTTGAAGTGAAAAACACAACAAAAGGACCGAAGATTTTAGTATCCCGTACACACCCTGAATTAGTGAAACGTCTGTTTGAATCAGAAGTTGCCGAAGTAAAAGACGGAACGGTAGAAATTAAGAGCATCGCAAGAGAGGCAGGCTCACGTTCCAAAATTGCCGTGTGGTCAAATGATCCTGATGTAGATCCTGTAGGAGCATGTGTCGGTATGAACGGAGCGAGAGTAAATGCTATCGTAAATGAACTGCGCGGAGAAAAAATTGATATTATCAACTGGAGTGAAAATCCGGCAATCTTAATTGAAAATGCGCTCAGTCCGGCAAAAGTTATTTCCGTTATGGCAGATCCTGACGAAAAGACAGCAAGCGTAATCGTACCGGATTATCAGTTATCTCTGGCAATCGGAAAAGAAGGTCAGAACGCACGCCTTGCAGCACGTCTGACAGGATATAAGATTGACATTAAAAATGAGACACAGGCAATTGAATCAGGAGAACTTCCGGAAGACTATATGAATACACAGGCAGTTGAAGAAACAGAAGAGATTGTAGAAGAATAGAAATAGGAAGTGAGCATTTGAGTAGTGTGAAAAAAATACCTATGCGAAAATGTGTGGGTTGTGGAGAAATGAAAAGCAAAAAAGAAATGATGCGTGTTTTAAAAACTTCGGAGAATGAATTTGTTTTAGATGCGACAGGAAAGAAGAATGGCAGAGGAGCATACTTGTGCCAATCAAAAGAATGTCTGGCAAAAGCAATTAAGAATAAAGGCTTGGAGCGTTCTTTTAAGCAGGCAATTCCAAAAGAAGTTTATGAAATATTGGAAAAGGAGATGGAAACACTTGAAACAGAGTAAAGTATTATCTCTTATCAGTTTGGCAACAAAGGCAGGAAGAACGGTAAGTGGAGAATTTGCGACGGAAAAAGAAACGAAATCCGGCAAAGCATGGCTGGTTATCGTTGCGAATGACGCGTCCGACAATACAAAAAAGAAGTTTAAAAATATGTGTGATTTTTATGAAGTCCCAATCTGTTTTTACGGGGATAAAGATACCTTAGGGCATGCAATGGGAAAAGAATTTCGTGCATCGCTGGCAGTGACAGACGGTGGTTTTGCAAAGGGAATCATGAAGCATTTAGAAGCAGAAAATAACATAATTGCATAGAGGAGGTAGTAAAAAGTATGTCGAAAATAAGAGTACATGAATTAGCAAAAGAATTAAATAAAACGAATAAAGAACTGCTTGACTTTTTAAAGTCAAAAGAAATAGAAGTTAAAAGCCATATGAGTTCTCTGTCAGATGAGCAGATTCAGATGGTAAAAGGCGCAATGGCAGGAAAAGCCACAAAGACTGACGGGGAAGATGCACAGAAGAAAAAAAATATTGTGCAGGTATTCAGACCGCAGAACAGTAAGCAGAATAACAGACCGAAACAGAACAATCATAAACAAAATCAGAATCAAAATAATAACAATAATCAAGGTAATACAAAACAGATGAATAACGGACAAAATAATCCAAGACAAAATAATAATCAGGGAAAAAGACAGAATAATAATCAGGGTGGAAGATACCAGAATAATAATCAAAACGGTGAAAGAAAAAATAATAACCAGAGCGGAAGACCGAACAAAAACTTTAATAATTCACAGAGAAGAGATGACAGACGTGACGATAACAGAAGAAATGACAAACGTACACCTTCTATTCCGGCACCTGTACTTCCTGAACAGAAACCACAGCGTCAGAAAGCAAAAGATAAAGACGCCTATAAGAAAAAAGATTATCGTCAGGACGATAGAGAAGACAGAAAAGTAAAACAGACGAAAAAAGGAAAACCGGCTCCACAACCGCAGAAGCCACAGCCAAAGGCAGAACAGAAAGTGGAAGAAAAAATCTCAATGATTACCATTCCGGAAGTTCTTACAATTAAAGAATTGGCTGACAAGATGAAAATCCAGCCTTCTGCAATCGTAAAGAAATTATTTATGCAGGGTAAAATTGTAACGGTAAATCAGGAAGTAGATTTTGAGACGGCTGAAGAAATCGCGATGGAATTTGAAGTTCTCTGCGAAAAAGAAGAAGTTGTGGACGTTATTGAAGAATTATTAAAAGAAGACGAAGAAGATGAAACAACTATGGAAAAACGTCCTCCTGTTGTATGTGTTATGGGACATGTTGACCATGGAAAAACTTCTCTTCTTGACGCAATCCGTAACACAAACGTAATTGACCGTGAGGCAGGCGGAATTACACAGCACATCGGTGCGTATGTCGCAAATGTAAACGGAGAGAGAATTACTTTCTTAGATACTCCGGGACATGAGGCGTTTACGGCAATGCGTCTGCGTGGTGCTCAATCTACGGATATTGCAATTTTAGTTGTTGCTGCAGATGACGGTGTAATGCCACAGACAGTGGAGGCAATCAGCCATGCGAAGGCAGCAGGAATTGAAATTATCGTAGCGGTAAACAAGATTGATAAACCAAGTGCCAATATTGAGAGAGTAAAACAGGAATTGACAGAGTATGAACTCATTCCGGAAGACTGGGGCGGAAGTACAATTTTTGTTCCTGTATCTGCAAAAACAGGGGAAGGCCTTGAAGATTTGATGGAAATGATTCTTCTGACAGCGGAAGTGTTGGAACTAAAAGCAAATCCAAACAGACAGGCAAGAGGTCTTGTTATTGAGGCGGAATTGGATAAAGGAAAAGGTTCGGTTGCAACCGTTCTCGTACAGAAAGGTACACTGCGTGTAGGTGATGCGATTGCGGCAGGTTCAGCGCACGGTCGTGTAAGAGCGATGATTGATGACAAAGGAAGACGTGTAAAAGAAGCAGGTCCTTCTACTCCGGTAGAAATTCTCGGATTAAATGATGTTCCGAATGCCGGGGAAGTATTTGTGGGCTGCGCAAACGATAAGGAAGCACGCAGTTTTGCAGAGACATTTATTTCACAGGGAAGAGTGAAAATGCTTGAAGAAACAAAATCGAAAATGTCATTGGACGATTTATTTACACAGATTCAGGCAGGTAACTTAAAAGAACTCGGCATTATCGTTAAGGCAGACGTACAGGGTTCTGTGGAAGCGGTAAAACAAAGTCTTGTAAAACTTTCAAATGACGAAGTTGTGATTAAAATCATTCACGGCGGTGTAGGTGCAATCAATGAATCAGACGTTACACTGGCATCAGCTTCAAATGCAATTATTATCGGCTTCAATGTGCGTCCTGATGCAACTGCAAAAGAGATCGCAGAGCGCGAAGGCGTGGATTTAAGATTATATCGTGTAATTTACAACGCCATCGAAGATGTGGAAGCGGCAATGAAAGGTATGTTAGACCCTGTATTTGAAGAAAAAGTGCTTGGTCATGCGGAAGTTCGTCAGACATTCAAAGCATCGGGTGTTGGAACAATTGCAGGTTCATATGTACTTGACGGTGTGTTTGAAAGAAACTGTTCAGCGAGAGTTGTCCGCGACGGTGTAGTTATTTTTGACGGTGCATTGGCATCTCTGAAGAGATTTAAAGACGATGTAAAAGAAGTAAAAGCCGGATACGAATGTGGATTTGTATTTGAAAAATTCAATGATGTAAAAGAAGGCGACCAGGTAGAAGCATATAAAATGGTTGAAATTCCAAGATAATTTTTGAAGATTGGAGGAGTAAAATTGAGAAAAAACAGCATTAAAAATACAAGAGTCAATATGGAGGTACAGAGGGAATTGAGCAACATCGTAAGAGGCGGAATTAAAGATCCCCGCGTTGCGCCAATGACTTCGGTTGTTGCAGTGGAAGTTGCTCCTGATTTAAAAACATGTAAAGCATATATCAGTGTGTTTGGTGACGAGATGGCACAGGAAGATACATTGAAAGGATTGCAGAGTGCCGAGGGCTACATTAGAAGAGAATTGGCACACAATCTGAATATGAGAAATACGCCGGAAATTAAATTCGTGTTAGACCAGTCCATAGCCTATGGTGTGGCTATGTCGAAAAAGATTGATGATGTGACAAAAGATATCAAAGAAGAAGGTGAATAAAGTGTTGCAGCGAACTTTAGCAGAGGTAAAGTCCGTGGCAATTGGAGGACATATAAGACCTGACGGTGACTGCGTCGGGTCTTGTATGGCCATGTATCAGTATATTCGTACATGGTATCCGGAAACGGACGTTGACGTTTATCTGGAAGAAATCCCAAACAGTTTTCGTTTTATCGGGGCGACAAAAGAGATTTCACATGAAATAAAAGAAAAGACATATGATTTGTTTATTTCACTTGACTGTGGTGATGTGGGGCGGTTAGGTTTCTCAGCGCCGTTATTTGAGAGAGCAGCGGAAACATTTTGTGTAGATCATCATATAAGCAACCGCTCCTTTGGGAAAAACAACTATATTAAACCTGATGCCAGTTCCACCTGTGAATTAGTGTTTGAACTTATGGAAGAGGAAAAGATAACAAAAGAGATAGCGGAGTGTCTTTACTTAGGACTGGTGCATGATACAGGTGTATTCCAATATTCATGCACATCTCCTGAAACGATGATAGTCGCATCGAAATTAATGGCAAAAGGGATTGATTATTCCAAAATTATTCATGACACTTATTATGAGAAAACATATGTACAAAATCAGATTTTGGGAAGAGCGTTGCTGGAAAGCGTTTTGTTTATGGAAGGGCAGTGTATTGTCTCTGTAATTGATAAAAAAATGATGGACTTTTACGAAGTATCGCCCAAAGACTTAGAGGGAATTGTAAGCCAGTTAAGACTGACGAGGGGAGTAAAAGTTGCTATTTTTCTATATGAATTACAGACGCATGAATTCAAAATCAGCCTGCGCTCCGGTGATGAAGTTGATGTGAGCAAGGTGGCAGGATACTTTGGCGGCGGCGGGCATAAAAAGGCGTCAGGTCTTACGATGAAAGGAACTGCCCATGATGTTATCAACAATATTGCAAAACAGATAGAACTACAGTTGCAGAAGGATTAGGAGCATAAGTATGATACATGGAGTTTTAAATGTATATAAAGAGAAGGGATATACTTCCCATGATGTTGTTGCAAAGTTGAGAGGAATTGTGGGACAGAAAAAGATTGGACATACCGGAACGTTAGATCCCGATGCGACAGGTGTCCTTCCGGTTTGTCTTGGAAAAGCAACAAAGCTTTGTGATATGCTGACGGACAAAGATAAGACATATGAAACCGTACTGTTACTCGGTCAGGTGACGGATACACAGGATACAGGCGGAGAAGTGTTGGAGACAAAAAACACGGACGCTCTTACGGAAGAACAGGTGCGTGAAGTGATCTGCGGGTTTGTGGGCAGATATGAGCAGATTCCGCCAATGTATTCCGCGCTTAAAGTAAATGGGAAGAAACTGTATGAACTTGCAAGACAGGGGATTGAGGTAGAGAGAAAAGCGAGACCGGTACAAATACATGAAATCTGTATAAAAGAAATCAATCTGCCCAGAGTGAAAATGGAGGTCACCTGCTCAAAAGGAACGTATATCAGAACACTGTGTCATGATATAGGGCAGAAATTACAGTGCGGCGGGTGTATGGAAGAACTTGTCCGCACGAGAGTCAGCCGCTTTCGCATAGAAGAAAGTTTTAGGTTAGAGCAGATTACCCGCTTAAGAGATGAAGGAAAACTTGATAATATTCTTGTGCCGATAGATGAAATGTTTTTGCAGTATAAGAAGGTGAACGTAAAGGAAAAATACGTTTCGCTTGTATATAACGGAAATCCGTTTTTTAAAAATCAGGCGGAGGAAACAGATGATTTGGCGGAAGAAGAATTTGTGAGAGTGTACGACAATCAGAACAGATTTATCGGAGTTTACGGATATAACAAAGAAAAGAAAATGTTCAAACTCATCAAAATGTTTTTTGACAAAGGTGAATAGGTATGCGGTATATAAGAGGAATAGAAAATTATAACTGTCCGAGCCATACTGCGATTACACTGGGGAAATTTGATGGTTTGCACAGAGGACATCAAAAACTGATTGAACAGGTAAAAAAGCATGCGGACGGACAAATAAAAAGTGTCGTTTTTTCATTTGATATGTTCCCCTTTTTTAAAGAACTGGGAAAACAAAACTATATACTGATGACAAGTGAGGAGAAGTGTCTACGGCTGGAAGAACAGGTAGATTATCTGGTTGAATGTCCATTTGTGGAAAAGATTCATACAATGGACGCGGAAACGTTTATCAAAGAAGTGTTGATGAAAAAATTCCATGCAAAATATGTTGTTGTTGGGACTGATTTTCGATTCGGATATCAGAAAAAGGGAGACATTTATTTGCTGGAAAAGTACCAGCAGATTTGTGGATATAAGTTAATTGTAATAGAAAAGGAAATGTATGGAGAACGGGAAATCAGCAGTACTTTCGTTAAAGAAGAAATTCACAAAGGGAATATGGAACTGGCGGAGAAACTTCTCGGATATCCCTACACAATTTTAGGGACGGTTGAACACGGAGAAAAACTGGGAAGAAAGTTAGGATTTCCCACAATGAATGTTATTCCGGCCGAAGAAAAACTTCTTTCTCCGAACGGTGTCTATGTGAGCAGTGTGATGATAGACGGAAAGGAATACAGAGGAATCAGCAATGTGGGGTGTAAACCTACCGTGTCTGACAAGAAAGAAAAACTGGTTGAGACGTTTCTGTTTGACTATGATGAAGATGCTTATGGCAAAAAAATTCAAATTAGATTGTACTCATTTGTGCGTGAGGAGAAAAAATTTTCTTCCGTCTCTGCACTTCAGAAACAAATGAGGTCAGATATCGAAATGGGAAAAGGATTCTTTAAAAAGTAGTTTACATATAGGAAAAGTTGTGATATACTGATTAGGTATGAAAAGAGCCGATGTTCAGTAAATGGAAACTCCAACCTTTACTTAATGTCAGGCGGTAAATTAGAAAAACAGGAGGAATTAAGTCAATGATAGCAAAGGACAAAAAACAGGCAATCATCGCTGAATATGGCAGAACAGAAGGAGATACAGGTTCACCGGAAGTTCAGGTAGCTATTTTAACAGCAAGAATTAACGAATTAACAGAACACTTCAAAGCAAATCCAAAAGATCACCACTCAAGAAGAGGTCTTCTTAAAATGGTAGGTCAGAGAAGAGGATTACTTGCTTACTTAAAGAAAACAGATATTGAAAGATATCGTTCTTTAATTGAAAGATTAGGATTAAGAAAATAATCTAAACCAAATTATTGGAAAACATATAGACACACAACACAACATTTAGAAGAAGCGGGAATACCGCTTCTTTTTTTTGTTTTACTGTGGTAAAATAGAATGGTATTGCTTTAGGAGGTAAAAATATGGAATATAGAAGAATGAACAATGTAATTATCGCCAGAATAGATAAGGGCGAGGAAATATTGGAAAAGATAAAAGAACTGGCTCTTGCAGAGAATATAAAACTGGCAAGTGTACAGGCGTTGGGAGCGATAGGAGATTTTACAGTCGGTGTTTTAAGAACAGAAGAGAAACAGTATAAGTCAAATCATTTTCATGGAGACTTTGAGATTGTTTCTCTGACGGGAACAATTAATACGATGGACGACCAATTTTATACACACATTCATCTGAGCGCGGGAAACGAAAAGGGAGAAGTGTTTGGAGGCCATCTGAACAGAGCGGTAGTCAGCGCCACATGTGAAATGATTGTGCAGGTTATTGACGGAAGAGTGGACAGAAAATTTGACGAAGAGACGGGACTAAATCTCTTTTCATTTTTTAATGAATAAGCGGGTGACGTGTCAGTGAAAGAAAATATATGTATTCTTTTGCAGAAAATGCGGGAAAGAAAAGCAATCTGCGTGATGGTTTTTATGTATTTCTCTCTTCTTTTATTTGTTGCTTTTGATACATGGTTATATAAAACTCCCATAGTTAAAATAACGGAAGTAAAAACCGAAGAAAAGGAGACAGAGGAAGGGACAAGAGGGGGAGAAGAAGTACACTACAGGCAGTTTTTGAAGGGCGTTGTGTTAAACGGAGAACATAAAAAAGAAATAATACAACTAAAAAACGAATATGCCGAGTCAGAAGTGACGTCACAGAAGTATCAAAAGCATGACAGAATATTTGTGGAAATAAGAGAAAAGGCAAATACACTGTCAGGAAATATTAAAGGGTTGAAGAGAGATACAGGAATTGTGGCGCTTTTAGGATTGATGGTGCTATTGCTGTTTGCAGTAACAAAAAGGCAGGGGATAAGAACAATATTTACAGTGGGAGTCAATATTGCCATCTACATGGTGGGATTTGCTTTCTTCTTAAATGGGGAAGATGTTTTGAAAATTTGCAATGTTATGGTATTCGTATTCACAATTGGAACGCTCATCATTCTAAATGGAATGAACAGGAGAACATTGGCGTCCATACTTTCCACCCTGTGTGTTCTTGCAGTGATTATGGGACTTTTTCATCTTGTCATGAACACGGCGGGAGAAACAGACTATGCGGCGATGGAATATTTGGGAAGTCTGGATAATCCGTCCGAGTTGTTTGAAGCGGAAGTGATGCTTGCAGGGCTTGGGGCAATTATGGACGTGACAGTGACGATTTCAGCCACACTGGGCGAATTGATTCGGAAAAGACCTTCGATACGCTGGAAAGAGTTGTTTCGTTCCGGTCGGGAAGTGGGTTATGACATAATGGGAACAATGATCAGCGTGCTGCTATTTACTTTCGGCTGCGGACTTATTCCAACGTTTCTTATCCGAATGAACAATGACATTTCGTTTCTTACCATAGCAAAACTAAATATTCCGTTTGAAATATGCAGATTTCTTATAGAGAGTATAGGAATTGTTATCGCCATTCCGATTTCTATTTTTGTGGCGGCTTCCCTGCTGAAGATAAAAAGAAGAGAGGAGGCCAAAGCATGATAGGAATTTTAGCGCTTATATTATTTGTGCTGATGCTCGTTATAGGCGGAGAGAGAGGAGCGACTTCCGTGATGGCGCTTGCGGGAAATATTATCGTCCTTGCATTTACGATTATCTTTCTTGCGAGAGGTCATTCGCCGTTTTTTATTCTGTTTTTTGCGACGGTTGCCATTAGTTGTGTCTCTCTTTTTGGACAAAACGGGAAAAACATTAAGACGAAATCGGCATTTATGGCTGTGTGTATCGTTATGTTTTTTGTGACTGCATTGATTTATTTCGTCGTATGGAAATACAGAGCCGGAGGATTGAATGAAATTCAATCCATACAGGAAGATGTCATGTATTATTACAATGTGAACATACAAATAAGTATGATGCAAATAGCGGTTTCCGTAACGATACTAAGCGCTCTGGGGGCCGCGATTGACACGGCTCTTTCAGTGACTTCTGCGGTACATGAGGTTGCCTTTCATAAGCAGAATCTAACGGAAAAGGAACTTTTTCATTCAGGGATACAGGTTGGAAAAGAGATTATCGGAACAACCGTCAATACATTACTGTTTGCGTATTTAGGAGAGTCCCTTCTTTTGTTTGCGTATTTGAAACGGGAAAAGTATCCTTTGGAATTGATTGTAAATTCTAAATTTCTCTTTCAGGAACTTTCAATCATGTTATTTGGGGCTGTTACATGCCTGCTGATTGTTCCCGTATCCGCTTATTTTGCGGCGCGTTATCTCGCGAAGAAAGCTTAAAGATTTCTTAAGATGAAGATATTTGCTTTATACCCGAGAAAAAATTTGATATAATGGATAAATATTAGGCGAATGAGAGGAAACATATGAGAAAGTGGATACAAGGTTTTATTGAAAAGATAATGCCTGTCGACAGGTTTTTTATTGTTATCTTTGCTTTTGTGTTTAACAGTTTATTATATTGTGGAGCAAGAATGATTGCGGGGGACTGGCATCATTATATATTGACAAGCAGATTAGATGAGAAGATACCGCTTATTCCGGAGAGTCTGTTTATCTATTTCGGGTGTTACATATTTTGGGTTATCAACTATATTATTATAGCAAAACAAGATGAGGAAAGGGCATATCAGTTCTTTTTTGCAGATATGATTTCAAGAATCATTTGTTTTACTATTTTTATTCTGTTTCCGACAACCAATATCCGTCCGGATATTGTGGGCGGAGGAGTGTGGAATGAAGGCATGCGTTTTTTGTATCGGATAGATGCGGCAGACAATTTATTCCCGTCTATTCACTGTCTCGTCAGTTGGTTCTGCTATATCGGAATCAGAGGAGACAAAAGAGTGCCGAAGTGGTATCAGTGGACTTCGTGTCTGATAGCCGTTTCTGTGTTCGTATCCACACTGACAACAAAACAGCATGTGATTATAGATGTTATTGCGGGAGTTATCATTGCAGAGGGAACATTATGGTTTGCAAGACATACACAATTTTATAAAGGATATATCCGCTTTTGGAAGAGGATAGCCGACAGGACTTTTAAAACAGGGGGAACTACAGATGAAAAACGTAAAGAAGAATATATTTAATCTTGTGTTTTTATTCCTTGTGTTTGGATTGACTATTTACGGTGTCTTTAAAGGGGAAGATATTACGAAAGTTGTACGGGTTATAAAGGAGGCAAGACTTGAGTTTATCCTTTTCGGAGTAGTGTGTGTTGTGTTTTTTATTTGGGGAGAATCCATTATTATTTACTATTTGATGAATTCTCTGTCGATTAAGTTAAAAAAATGGAAATGTTTTCTGTTTTCATCGGTGGGGTTTTTCTTTAGCTGTATCACTCCGTCCGCAAGTGGAGGACAGCCGATGCAAATTTACTATATGAAAAAAGAAAAAATACCTATACCGGTATCGACGCTCGTTTTAATGATTGTAACCATTATATATAAAATGGTTCTTGTACTTATCGGTGTGATTCTTCTTATCATTGGGCAGGGGTTTGTAAAAAAATATTTGACGGGTATATTGCCGGTATTTTATTTGGGCGTAGGTTTAAACGTCATGTGTGTGACTTTTATGCTTATTCTTGTATTTCACCCTGTTCTTGCGAAAGCAATGATGAAAAAGGGATTGCGTTTATTGGAAGGACTTCATATTTTGAAGCGCAAAGAAGAGCGTATGCAAAAATTAGAAGAGTCTATGGATTTGTATAATGACACCGCAAAATATTTAAAGAGTCATGCGATGGTAATGGTAAATGTTCTTTTGATTACATTTTTACAGAGAATCGCATTATTTTTGACAACGTATTTTGTGTATTGTGCCTTTGGACTTTCAGGAAAGTCTATTATAGATATCGTTTTATTACAGGCGGTTATTTCGATAGCGGTAGATATGTTGCCGCTTCCGGGCGGAATGGGCATTAGTGAGCAATTGTTTTTGATTATTTTTGTCCCGATATTCAGTCCGAAATTTTTACTGCCGGGAATGATTTTGAGCAGAGGGTTAGGATATTACGCACAACTATTTATCAGTGCAATTATGACGGTAGTTGCACAGTTTACATTAGGAAAAAAAGAAATGATAGAGTAAAGAGGGAAGAATGATGATAGGATTTTATAATTATTCAGTTATTTTAACATATATTGGATTAATCTCGTCCATTATAGGTATGATGTTTACTGTGAACGGACATTATAAACTGGCTATTTTTTGTCTGGCATTTTCGGGATTATGTGATATGTTTGACGGAAAGATTGCCAGAGCCATGAAAAACAGAACGGCCGATGAGAAAAAATTCGGTATACAGATTGATTCGCTTTGTGATGTAGTATGTTTTGGGGCTTTTCCGGTTATATTATGTTATTGTTTGGGGTTAAAAGATGTTTTCGGAATTATGATTTTAGCATTTTACGGAACGGCTTCGGTTATTCGTTTAGGATATTTTAATGTCATGGAAGAAAAAAGACAGCAGGAAACTACAGAGGCGCGAAAATATTACGAAGGGCTGCCGATTACGACGATGGCTATTATTCTGCCGATTCTGTATTTGATAAAACCGTGCATGGGCGCTTACTTTGTGCTTGTGTTACATATTGTCATGCTTGCTGTGGGATTTTTACTGATTTTGCGTTTTCAGTTGAAAAAACCGGGGAATAAAGTGTTGGCTGTTATTGTTGCGGTTGTTGCGTTGGCAGTATTGAAATTGACACATATTATTTAGTGGAGAAACAGATGAGATATAAAGACCGAGAAGGAAATTTAAAAGGGAAAAACGGTTTTCAGGATAAACTGTTAAAAAGTTTGTATGGAAATGTATTGGGAAGAGCAGTGATAAAATGTTTGACCGTACCGCTTGTATCTGAATTGGGAGGGAAAATTTTGGACAGTTCCTTTTCTAAAGTGCTTATCCCCCCTTTTGTAAAAATGAATCATATAGATTTATCGCTGTGTGAACAGAATAAATTTAAATCGTACAATGCTTTTTTTAAAAGAAAGTTTAAGGCTGATGCAAGGGAGATAAATATGCAGGAAAATGTTTTTATCAGCCCCTGTGATGCGAAACTGACTGTTTATCCGATAGGTAAAGAGAGCAGATTTTGCATCAAACATACATCATATACAGTGGAAGAACTTTTGAAAAATAAAAAGACCGCCGCAAAATATGAGGGTGGATATGCGTGGGTTTTCCGACTGTCCGTGGAAGATTACCATCGTTACTGTTATGTGGCTTCCGGCGTGAAATCAAGAAACGTCAGAATACCGGGAGTGTTTCATACGGTAAATCCGGTGGCAAATGATGTCTATCCGATTTATAAAGAAAATACAAGAGAATATTCTTTACTGAAGACGGAAGAGTTTGGCACGATTTTGATGATGGAAGTCGGAGCGCTGATGGTAGGAAAAATAGAGAACCGTCATGAAGAGCGAGAAGTAAAAAGAGGAGAAGAAAAGGGAAATTTTGCTTTTGGAGGCTCAACAATTATATTACTTACTCAAAAAGATAAAGTATGTGTCGATAGGGATATTTTGAAAAATACCGAATGTGCATACGAAACGTTGGTTAAAATGGGAGAAAAGATAGGAGAACAAAAGTATGTATAGAGAAACAGCAAAAGAATTATTATCATTTATCGAAAAAAGTTACAGTTGCTTTCATTTGATTCAAAATATGAAAGAAGAGTTAAATGAAAATGGATTTCAGGAGTTATATGAAGCGCAGGAATGGAAGTTAAAAGCGGGTGGCAAATATTATGTATCCCGCAACGAATCGTCTTTAATTGCCTTTCAGATTCCGAAAGAAAATTTTGTGGGATTTCAGATAATGGCAAGCCACAGTGATTTTCCGACTTTTAAAGTGAAAGAAAACCCTGAAATCTGTGTGGAAAATCAGTACACAAAACTGAATGTAGAAAAATATGGCGGAATGCTTTGCGCTCCGTGGTTTGACCGCCCGTTATCCGTGGCAGGAAGGCTTCTTGTGAAAGAGGAAGATGGGATTGCAACGAAACTGGTAAATGTGGACAGAGATTTAGTGATGATTCCAAATCTTGCAATCCACATGAACAGGGAAGTAAACGACGGATACAAATACAATGCACAGGAAGATATGCTTCCACTTTACAGCAACACTACAGAAAAAGGCGGCTTTATGGCAGTTGTTGCGGAAAGTGCAGGGGTGGAAAAAGAAAATATTTTAGGAAGTGATTTATATTTATATAACCGTATGAAAGGAAGTATCTGGGGAGCAAATGAAGAATTTATCTCTTCTTCCAAGTTAGACGATACACAGTGTGCCTTTTCTTCTTTAAAAGGATTTTTGCAGGCAGAAAACAGACAATCCGTGAGCGTACACTGTGTTTTAGATAACGAAGAAGTGGGAAGCGGAACAAAACAGGGTGCAGCATCAACTTTTCTTAAAGATACATTGGGACGAATTAACCGCGGTTTGGGCAGAACAGAAGATGAATATTTGAGAGCGCTGGCAAACAGTTTCATGATTTCAGCGGACAATGCACACGGAGTTCACCCAAATTACGGCAATAAAACAGACTTGACAAACCGTCCTTATTTAAATG
This sequence comes from Faecalimonas hominis, assembly GCF_054660755.1. Lineage (NCBI taxonomy): Bacteria > Bacillati > Bacillota > Clostridia > Lachnospirales > Lachnospiraceae > Faecalimonas > Faecalimonas hominis. The sequence continues at coordinate 12,898 of NZ_BAAHSH010000011.1, read as the reverse complement.
GCGGAATTGTTATTAAATACAGTGCAAATCAGAAATATACGACAGATGCAGTTTCAGCGGCAATGTTTAAAACAATCTGTGACAGAGTGGGAGTGCCATATCAGAACTTTGTAAACCGTTCGGATATGCTTGGAGGTTCTACACTTGGCAATATTTCCAACACGCAGGTAGCGGTAAATACAGTGGATATCGGAATTGCGCAACTTGCCATGCATTCTCCGTATGAAACTTGTGGCATAAAGGATACACACTATTTAGTTGAGGTGGCGAAAGAGTTTTATCAGTCATCAGTTGTTTCTGACGGAAGCGGAAAATATCATATCGAAAAAGCATAGGGAAAAGGCGCCGTTCAAGTGAATGGCGCCTTTGTTTATTTTTGTACTTGTAGAAAGGAAAAAACCTATGTTATAATGGGTACATTGAAAGAAAAATAAAGGCGAGGAGAAACAGATGAAAAGAGTGTTGTTAAAGCTGAGCGGTGAGGCGCTGGCAGGAGATAAAAAGACAGGATTTGACGAGGCGACATGTATAGGTGTAGCCAATCAGGTAAAACAGTTAGTGGATTCAGGTGTTCAGGTAGCAATTGTAACAGGAGGAGGGAACTTCTGGAGAGGAAGAACAAGTGAGACAATCGACAGAACGAAAGCAGATCAGATTGGTATGCTTGCAACTGTTATGAACTGTATTTATGTGTCAGACATTTTCAGACATGTGGGAATGCAGACAGAAGTATTTACACCGTTTGTATGTGGAGCATTTACAAATTTATTTTCAAAGGACGCTGCAGTGGAGGCGCTAAACAGCGGTAAAGTTGTATTTTTTGCAGGTGGAACAGGTCACCCTTATTTTTCAACAGATACAGGGGCAGTGCTTCGTGCGATTGAGATTGAAGCAGATGCAATGCTGCTTGCGAAAGCGATTGACGGTATCTATGACAGCGATCCTAAATTAAATCCGGACGCTAAGAAGTATGATGAGATTTCTATTCAGGAAACAATCGACAAGCGATTGGCAGCAGTAGATTTAACTGCGTCCATTCTTTGTATGGAGAATAAGATGCCGATGCTTGTATTTGGTTTGAATGAAGAAAACAGCATTGTGGAGACAATGACAGGTACATTTAAAGGAACAAAAGTGACCGTATAATAAAAATAAGAAGAAAGAAGAGGATAGAATATATGAATGAGAGAGTAAAAGCATTTGACGAAAAGATGACAAAATCTTATAACAGTTTAGTTGGAGAATTAGCGACAATCCGTGCAGGACGTGCCAATCCGCATGTACTTGACAAATTGACAGTTGATTATTACGGAGTGCCTACACCTATTCAGCAGGCAGCTAATATTTCTGTGCCGGAACCACGTATGATTCAGATTCAGCCGTGGGAAAAATCTATGGTAAAAGAGATTGAAAAGGCAATTCTTACATCAGACATCGGAATTAATCCGACAAATGACGGAAGCGTTATTCGTCTTGTATTTCCTGAACTTACGGAAGAGCGAAGAAAAGAACTTGCTAAAGATGTAAAGAAAAAAGGAGAGCAGGCTAAAGTTGCTATCCGTAACATTCGTCGTGACGGTAACGATACATTTAAAAAATTAAAAGGAACAGAAGTTTCAGAAGATGAAATTAAAGATTTAGAAGATGAATTGCAGAAATTGACAGATAAATATATCAAAGATATTGATAAAGCGGTTGAAGAAAAATCAAAGGAAGTTATGACCGTATAATAAGAAAAACAATTTGCTTTTCAGAGAAAATAAGAGGGGTGCATGTTGTGCCCCTCTTTGTATGAGAGAAACTAATGGAGGAAAGAGTATGAATATACCACAACACATTGCAATCATTTTAGATGGAAATGGACGTTGGGCAAAAGCGAAGGGAATGCCAAGAAATTATGGACATGCACAGGGAAGTAAAAATGTAGAGAGGATATGCGAAGAAGCCTATAAAATGGGCGTAAAATATTTGACCGTATACGCATTTTCTACAGAGAATTGGAGCAGGCCGAAAGAAGAAGTGGACGCTCTGATGAAATTATTGCGCAATTATATGAAAACGTGTTTGAAAACCGCCGCTAAAAATCGCATGAAAGTGCGTGTGCTGGGTGATAAAACGAAATTAGATGATGATATTCGCAAACGAATCGAAGAACTGGAAAAAGCAACGGTTGACAATGACGGATTGAATTTTCAGATTGCCCTGAACTACGGAAGCAGAGATGAGATGATACGTGCCATGAAAAAAATGGCAGCAGACTGTAAAGAAGGAAAACTGGAAGTCGAAGATATTTCCGAGAGTGTGTTTGAGGCATATTTGGATACGCATGATATTCCGGATCCGGATTTACTTATCCGCACAAGCGGGGAACTTCGCCTGTCTAACTATCTTCTGTGGCAATTGGCATATACGGAATTTTATTTTACAGATGTTTTGTGGCCTGATTTTACAAAAAAGGAATTAGAAAAGGCTATTTTGCATTATAATAATAGAGACAGACGATTTGGCGGAACAAAGGAGGAAAAATAATGTTTAAAACAAGACTGCTAAGTGGGATTGTACTTGTAATTATCGCCCTGATTACGGTTATAACAGGGCAGGATTTACTGTTTGGAGTTCTGCTTGTAATTAGTTTGATAGGTATGAGTGAATTATATAAAGTGGTAGACGTACATAAAAAACTTCTCGGCTTTACAGGATATTTGGCGGGAATTGCGTATTATGTATGTCTGCGGTTTGGAAGTAAAGAACAGATTGTACCGTTAATTATCGGATTTTTAGTTTTGTTGATGGCGGTCTATGTATTTTCTTTTCCAAAATATATAGCACAACAGGTTATGTTTGTATTTTTTGGTTTGTTTTATGTTGCGCTGATGCTTTCTTACGTGTATCAGACACGTATGCTTCCGCAGGGCGCTTTCCTTGTATGGCTTATTTTCCTGTGTTCATGGGGAAGTGATACTTGTGCATACTGCGTAGGTATGCTTATGGGCAAACATAAAATGGCGCCGAAACTAAGTCCGAAAAAGTCGGTAGAGGGCGGTATTGGCGGCATTTTGGGTGCGGCTTTGCTTGGAGCAGTGTATGGATTGGCAATCAACAGGTTCGCATCGGGAGCAGATGCAAATGTACTTCACTATGCAATTATTTGCGGAATTGGTTCCATGATTTCGCAGGTGGGAGATTTGGCGGCTTCTGCAATTAAGAGAAACCATGACATTAAAGATTATGGGAAACTTATCCCGGGTCATGGAGGTATTTTAGACAGATTTGACAGTGTGATATTCACTGCACCAATTATCTATTACCTGTCGGTTATGTTGATGAAATAAATGAGGGATAAAAATGAAAAAGATAGCAATTTTAGGTTCTACAGGTTCAATAGGAACACAGACGTTAGAAGTTGTCAGAGCAAACAAGGACATTGAAGTGGTGGGAATGGCAGCGGGAAACAATATTTCTTTGCTGGAAGAACAGATTCGTGAATTTTCTCCAAAGACGGTAGCGGTCTGGTCTGAGGAAAAAGCGAGAGAACTGCGTGTCAGAATTTCTGATTTATCCGTAAAAGTTGTAGCCAGAATGGAGGGGCTGATTGAGATTGCAACTATTCCCGAGACGGAAATTTTGGTGACTGCTATTGTCGGTATGATAGGAATACGCCCTACAATAGCCGGAATTGAAGCGGGGAAAAACATTGCTCTTGCCAATAAGGAAACACTTGTGACGGCAGGACATATTATTATGCCTTTGGCAAAGAAGCATGGTGTGTCCATTCTTCCGGTGGACAGTGAGCACAGTGCAATTTTTCAATCACTTCAGGGAAATGAAAAAAATGCGATCCACAAAATTCTTCTAACGGCATCAGGCGGTCCTTTTAGGAATAGAAAGAAGGAAGAGTTGGAACATATTCAGGTGGAAGATGCTCTTAAACACCCAAACTGGGAGATGGGCAGAAAGATTACAATTGATTCTTCTACGTTAGTTAATAAAGGCTTGGAAGTAATTGAGGCAAAATGGCTTTTTGACGTAAAAATGGAACAGATAGAAGTTGTTGTACAGCCACAAAGCATTATCCATTCTATGGTAGAATATGTTGACGGAGCGGTTATTGCGGAATTGGGAACTCCTGATATGAAACTTCCTATCCAGTATGCCCTATACTATCCGGAGAGGAGATACCTTCCGGGTGACAGATTGGATTTTAAGAAGTTGTCGCAGATTACATTTGAAGAGCCGGATATGGAAACATTTTACGGACTTCGTCTTGCATATGAGGCGGGAAGAGCAGGAGGTTCTCTTCCGACGGTATTTAACGCGGCAAATGAACTGGCAGTCAGCAAATTTTTAAATAGAGAAATACGGTACTTAGAAATACCGGAAATTATCGGGGAATGTATGCGGAATCATAAAAATATTATGAATCCATCTGTGGAGGAAATATTAGAAACAGAACAGGAAGTATATAAGCAGATAGAAAGCAGGTGGTAAATGTGGTGGGAATTATTCTCGCACTGTTATTATTTAGTTTTATTGTATTTTTCCATGAATTAGGACATTTTCTTCTTGCAAGAAAAAATGGGGTCTATGTGGAAGAATTTTGTATAGGAATGGGACCTACTATTATAAGTAAGCAGGGAAAAGAGACAAAATATTCCATTAAATTGCTGCCCATAGGCGGAGCATGTATGATGGGAGAAGACGATATTGAAAATACAGACGAGAAAAGTTTCAATAATAAATCTGTATGGGCGAGAATTTCGGTCATTGCAGCCGGTCCGATTTTTAACTTTATTTTAGCGTTTATTTTATCCGTGATTGTTGTTGCATGGGTTGGATATGACAAATCGGAAATAGGAGGTATTGTTCCGAACTCGGCAGCGCAGGAAGCGGGATTGCAAAAAGGTGATGTGATAACGGAAATCAACGGGAAAAATATTCATTTATTCAGAGAGATTTCCGTTTACAATCAGTTTCATCAGGGAGAAAAGGTTACTCTTGAATATAAGCGTGACGGAAAAACATATGAATCTGTATTGACGCCCCAAAAGAATGAACAGGGACAGTATTTAATCGGTATTACGCAGGCGAAGTATAAAAAGGCAAACGCTTTTACGGCATTACAGTATGGACTGTATGAGGTGGAATACTGGATTGAAACGACGCTTGAAAGTTTGAAAATGTTGGTTACAGGGAAAATTGGAATGGATCAGTTATCAGGCCCTGTAGGGATTGTTGATGTGGTTGGCGATGCGTATGAGACAAATAAAGCATACGGAGTTTCTTCCGTAATCTTTTCTCTGATTAATTTATCCATTTTACTTTCGGCAAACCTCGGAGTAATGAATTTACTTCCGCTGCCGGCGTTGGACGGAGGAAGGTTAGTTTTCCTGTTTGTCGAGGCAATACGTGGGAAACGTGTTCCGCCGGAAAAGGAAGGAATGGTGCATTTTGCCGGACTGATATTACTTTTTGGTTTGATGATTTTTGTTTTGTTTAACGATATACAGAGACTGCTGTAGGCAGTTGAAAAATAAAGTGCAGAGATATGATGTAAAAGTCATACCTCTGCATTATTTTATGTCAGTTCTGCAATTCGGGAAACACCGACATAAATTTGTGAAATCTTGTACCATGTAGGGTAATCGGTGATTCCTGTATCGGGAAGACCAAAGATGGATTGAAACTTCTTTACGGCTGCGGCTGTAGCAGGTCCGTAAATTCCGTCGGCAGTTATTTTAGGAATGGCGGGATAAGCACCTGCAATCACATTGAGCTGTTCCTGAAGTTGTCGGACTTTATCACCGGAAGAACCATTTTCCAAATCATATCCCGGCCAGGAGGACGGTACACCTGAAATTTCCTGTGCAGTGTTAATGTAGATGTTATCGCCATAATAGTATCGTAAAATTTCGATGGCAGTGTACCCCTGTTCTCCCAAAGAAAGAGAGCCCCACTGTGTCAACCAGTTTGGGCATGTAACCTGACGTCCGTCACAATATTGAGTAAGAATAGGTTGGCGTACGTTAGGACGGGACAGATAGTTTGCGAATAAATCGTCGACAACAGCCGAAATAGTATCGTAAATATTACGGTTTGGTATCCATTTATGGTCGAAAGCAGTGGAAGATGTAATTGTAAAATCATACCCTTTATTCCGATACCATTCCGTGTAGACACGGTTCAATGTAAAAGACATAATGGCAAGTACATTTGCCTGAATGGTAGAAGCAGGCCATGTTGCATAGATTTCACTGGAAGCGACATTTTTGATATAATCCCGATAGCGCACATAATAATTTTTTGCGGTGCTGTCTCTTGGAGAACCGTCGTGTACAACAATGTATTCGGGTACAACTACACGGCTAAGTACAATTTCGCCTGTTTCGTCCATAGGTTTAATTTCATCTTCAGCGATTTTAGGAGGATATTCCTCATAGAGAGTATGCCCCGGAATCACATAAATTTCCTGCTGTTGTGTATCGGGAGAGATGGGTTTTAAAGCAACGTTTTGAATTGCCTTTACGGTTGGTAAAAGTTCTGCGCCTGAGATATTCATTGTTTCATATCCGGGGGCTGAAATCTTAAAAGTGTATTCGGAGTAGGGCTGGGATTCTATAGAGGGATTCAGACTATATTCCAGAGGAGGAGTGTCCAGTTCTATAGTTTCAGTCTGTCCCGACGAGTCGGTAGTCAGTTGCTCCAGTTGACTGTCCGGTACTCCGGTATAAGAAATATCAACAGTTGCATCTGAAACGGGATAGGAAGTGATTTCGGAGGTAACGTTTAGTTGAAGACTTCCCTTATCTGCAGTGTTGTTTTGCATTGTGTGAATAGAACGCATAGATACCTCGCAATGTTTTGTTACAATATATATATGTTTTTGATAAACAGATGTTACAATTAAAGTATGATAGTGAACCGTGTGGACGAAGAGAGAAAGAAAAAAATAAAAATATTTCAAAATAGTATTGACAACTATAAAATATGTGGTATTATAACAGTATAAACAAAATAAATAAGATAAATAGCAGATACCACTAAACTGATAATCTAATATTTATTTTATTTATGAGGGAAATATAATCTTCGGAAAGATTATATGCTTATTAAAACCCGTAACAGTGATAACACAGAGATGAAATGTCAACTTCAATATGTGATTATTAAGTTAGGAAGTTAATAAGGAAAATTTATGAAAGGAAGGTACGGACCACCAGAAAGGTAAAAAGAATGATTGAAGTGATTAAGTAAAATGGCTATTAGTTATGGAATATAATTAATAGCCATTTTACATTGCGTAAAAATAAATTTCATTTTATACTATACAAATACGACTAAGCAGAAAAGGGGAAGAAAATGTATAAATTACTGATTGTAGAAGATGACATGATGATTGCGAAAATTTTAGAAAACCATTTGGAAAAATGGGGGTATGAAGTGAAATGTATCACTGATTTTGAAAAAGTATATCAGGAATTTCTGGCTTTTGAACCACATTTAGTATTACTTGATATTTCTCTTCCGTTTTTCAATGGTTTTCACTGGTGCGGAGAGATTAGAAAAGTATCAAAAGTTCCAATTGTGTTTATTTCTTCTGCCTCGGACAACATGAATATTGTTATGGCGATCAATATGGGAGCAGATGATTTTGTTGATAAACCGTTTGACTTAAATGTAATTACGGCTAAAATTCAGGCCCTTTTAAGGCGGACATATTCGTTCCAGGGAAGTGTGAATGTGATAGAACATAAAGGTGTTGTTTTAAATCTGAATGACGCAAGTGTGTCATATGAAGAGAAACATTTGGAACTGACAAAAAACGATTATAAAATCCTGCAACTTCTCTTGGAAAATGTGGGAAAGATTGTTTCGAGAGAAGGGATTATGGTGCGTTTATGGGAGAACGAAGAATTTATTGATGATAATACATTGACTGTAAATGTAACAAGACTTCGCAAGAAACTGGAAACAATAGGGGTTAAAGATTTTATAGCGACGAAGAAAGGGATAGGATATATCATTCTATGATGAAATTAGTGTTGCCATATATAAAGGAAAAAAGAAAAACAATATTTGTTTTACTGTTTTGCGGGGTTATTATAAAAGGGATTGCTTTTTTATACGGGGCGAATACGGAAGATACCAATTATGCATTGCTCATCTGTGCTGTGAGTGTAGGGATAATTGCTGTGACAGATTTTGTGAAATATGCGGGAAAATACAAAAGATTAGAGCATTTGAAGAAACAACTGGCATATGAAATGGGAGATTTTCCTGAAGCGGAAGGGCTTTTGGAACAGACCTACCAGGAAATCATAGTGGAACTGCACAGAAACCGAAAAGAGTTGATTTCATCTATGGACATTTCAGCAAAAGAAGCAGAAGAGTATTATATGATGTGGGCGCATCAGATTAAAACACCTATTTCTGTGATGAACCTGTTATTGCAGTCGGGTGAGTGTGACTTGAAAATATTATCTGCTGAGTTATTTAAGATAGAACAGTATGTAGAAATGGTATTACATTATCTGAGGGAAAAACAGATGTCACAGGATATGGTGTTAAATCAATATTTTCTTTCGGATATTGTGAAGGCTGCGATTAAAAAGTATTCAAAACTATTTATTTTACAGAAAATTAAATTGAATTTTGAACCAATGGAAATAACGGTGCTTACTGATGAAAAGTGGCTTTTATTTGCGTTGGAGCAGATTATTTCAAATGCGCTGAAATATACAAATGAGGGAAGTGTTTCTATTTACATGGATAAGAATAATGCAAATCTGCTTGTGATAGAAGATACGGGAATAGGCATCAGTGCGGAAGATTTGCCGAGAGTGGCTGAGAGAGGATTTACGGGATACAATGGAAGGAGCAATCAAAAATCCACGGGACTTGGGCTATATCTTACAAAAGAAGTGCTCGGTAAACTGGGACATGGGTTAAAGTTGGAATCTCAGGTAGGTAAGGGAACGAAGGTGATTATTGATTTTAGCAGAGAGTTTACACCGATTAACGAATAGAATAAAGTATAGAAAATCCATCAGAAATGTTTTGACTGATGGATTTTTTAGTTTGCAAAAGTTTTCTTTTAAATATTACAAAACAAACGCAAATGAAACGGTTTCAATCCTTTTTTTAAACGGTACGACATGTATACTCTAAGGGAAAATAAAATAAGAAAGGATATAACAGACAAGGAAGATGTGTAGAAAATATGAAAAATTAAAAAGAATAAGTGCGTGTGTTCTGATAATGTCACTCTTATGTGGTGTTATACCGTGGAATACATTTGCTGCAGAAAAACGAAGTGTCTCTAAAGGCAGTGTATCAGCGACGGTTAAAGCGAGAAAAGTTTTACAGGGACATGTACTTCAGGACAGACAATTCACATTTGAACTGCTTGAGAATGGAATTGTCATTCAAACAGCACAAAATGATGCTGCCGTGGATATTACATTCCGACCAATCACGTATAAAAATGCAGCAATACATCGGTATACTATACGTGAGAGAAACGGCGGACAAACCATCGACGGAATTGTGTATGATTCCAACGAGTATGAAGTAAATGTAACAGTTCGGGAGGAGGATTTAAAAGCGCCGGATCAGAATAAAATTTATTATGGACATTCTCCTGACGGAGAAATTTTTGTTGGAGAATACCCGGGAGAGAGAGGGTATGAGGTCTACTGCATTGACCAGAGTAAGGCGCTTCCTCCAAAAGAGCCTGAGTCCCGCACAAAATATATCGTTTTAAATGATCCGGATTCAAAAGAATTGGAATCACATGTGACAATGAACCGATATGGAGACAAACTGGCAGAAAATTTGAAAAAATGCTTTTTTTATTTCCAGTTATTCCCCGACAAGTATAGTTCGCATGACAGAAGAGAGATTGTCTGGGTGGCTACCGGAGCATATGGAGATAATGACGCACAGTGGAAAGAAGTTATGAAAGAAATTTTTCAGGTCAGTTTACCGGAAGAATATCATCTGGTATTGTTTGTACCTGAGGATAAAGATTATCACCAGACATTAGGAATGGGATATGGAGTGGCGATTAAGAATGATGTGGGTTCTGACATTTCATTTGGAACAGCACCTCCGATTTTTGTGAATAAATCAGAAAATACAGCGCCACAGGAAGCGAAGGCGGTTATAAAAGCAAAAAAGATTTTAGAAGGAGAAAAACTTAGAGATAAACAGTTCCAGTTTGAATTGCTAGATGAAGGCGGGGGAGTTCTTCAGGAGGCAACAAATGATGCGGAAGGGAATATTCAATTCCAACCGATTACGTATACCGCTCCCGGAGAATACCGGTATAAAATCCGAGAAAAATATTATGGACAGACGATTGACGGTATTGTGCACGATGCAAAGGTATATGACATAGTGGTAACTGTTACCGAAAAAGATTTGGAGGGTTTCCAAAATGCAGTGAAATATTATGGCGTTGCACCGGAAGGAAACTATATTTTTGTGGGAGAAAAACCGGGTGAGCAGAAATATCAGGTGTTTTGTATTGATGGTAACAAAACATTGCCGCCGCCTGTAGTAAATCACCACACTTATAAGGTTGTGACAGATCCTGAACTGACAGAAATGGAACATTATGTAAGTATCAATCTTTGGGGAGATAAACTGGTTGAGAATCTGAAAAAGATATTTTACTATTTTCAGGTATATCCGAACAAATACGGTCTAGAGGAACAAAAAAATATTGTATGGGCAGTGACAGGGTATTTTGGACATGATTTAGGACAGTATGAAAAGATTGTGAATGAGATGTTCAAGATAGAATTGCCAGCGGAATATCATCTTGTTGTTTTTGAACCGCAGGGACAGGATAGAGATTTTTATCAGCCTCTCGGAATGGGATATGGTGTAGAAGTTGGAAATCGGTCCGCTGAGGATATGGAAATGAGTTTGGAAACGCCGGTATTCGTGAATAAAATAAGCAATGTCAAGACCGAATTTACACCACTGGCTTTCAAAAAAGTAGATGGAAGAAATCCGTTTGCCAATGAAAATTTTGAATTTGTGCTTCATAAAGAAGATGGAAGTGTCATCAGCAAAGCACAAAATAATAAACAGTATATTTCATTTCCACCAATTGCGTATACTGCAAAAGATGCGGGAAAAACGTTCCATTATTATATTGATGAGTTTACAAAAGAAGGATATGTTTGTGATACGGAAAGAGTGGAAGTCACTGTAACCGTTGCTTTTTCAGAATTTGCGGGACTTGTGGCAGAGGGAAGTTATAAAAAGGGAAATCTCCAATGTACTTGCAAGGTATGTAATGGATTTAAAAGTCACATTCTACCGGAAGAATTTGCAGAACGTATCACAAATATATTTTGCTTTCAGATGAAAAAGCGTTTCGGAAAATCACTCAAATGGAAAATTGTGCATAGATTTTTGAGAGGAATGTTGGAGGTGAGATAATGAAGAGCAGAAATAAACCATTGACGGAAAAAGAGTATGAAACATACCAATTTCTGATAGGCTACATAAAGGAAAATGGATATGCTCCGTCATATCAGGAAATAGCGGAAGAATTGAGTCTTAATAGTACATCGACAGTCTATGAAAGAATGAAAAAGTTAGAAAGTAAAGGGAAAATAGAAATAAAAAGCGGACAGCCTAGAGCAATCAAAGTAATCGGTTATAAGTTCGTGCGCTGTGAAGATTAGATTGAACATGATAGCATCAACGGAAAATCTGCTGGTGCCTATTTGGAAAAATGAATTTTAACTGTAATTTTAATTAAAATATTGCATAAAATAATATTGTATCGTATAATTAAAGAAAGAAAGGGGTTGAAGTTATGAATGCATCATTAATTGATTTTACAGAAAAGTTAGTTCCAATATCTGATTTTAGCCAAGGAAAAGCCGGAAAGATTTTTAGTGATGTTGCGGAAAACAATAAGGAATATATTGTTTTGAAAAATAATCAGCCAACCGCAGTATTGATTTCTATGAAGGAATATAAAGAAGTACAGGAAAAAATATCCAAGTTGGAAAACTTGCTAGAGAGATTGGAAAATATTAGATTATTAAAGATGGCGGAATCGAGAGCCAATGATAAAGGTACTTCCTTTGAAAAGTTTGTGGAAGAAGAGGGATTCTCTATGGAAGAATTAGAGGAACTATCAGAAAGCGTGGAGTTTGAATAATGGCATGGAATATACACATAACAGATGAAGCAAAAAAGGACTATAAGAAAATAGAAGGTAGTGTTCGGAAACAAATTTTAGCTGGAATTGTTAAAGTATCAAAAGCACCGTTGCCAAGTCCTGATGGATATGGAAAACCTCTCGGAAATAAAAATGGAAATAATTTGATGGGGTTTTTCAAGATTAAGTATAGAGGAATCGGGATTAGAGTTGTGTATACATTGGTGTTATACGAAAGAGCGATGAACATTGTTGTGATTTCACAGAGAGATGATAATTACTGTTATGATTTAGCTGCTAAATTATACGAGAAATATGGCGATGAGATTTTTGAAAACATATTTGATGATTTTTAATTCCATAAGCCAAGAATCTATGTTATAATATTGTGGCAGATATAAGACCTCTTATATTTGTTTTGATTTGTTGTTGAATGGTGTTAGAATATAAATAGTACAAGTCAAAATGAGAATTCCTTATAAGAAAAATCATGGTACAATGTAGGTACTGCACTGAAGGAGGATCTCATTATGGCAAAGCACTATGACAAACAATTTAAGCTGGATGCAGTCCAGTATTATCATGATCACAAGACCTTAGGACTGCAGGGCTGTGCTACAAATTTAGGAATCAGTCAGCAGACATTATCACGCTGGCAGAAAGAACTGCGCGAAACAGGTGATATTGAAAGCCGAGGTTCCGGTAACTATGCTT
>NZ_BAAHSH010000010.1:0-33815 GCF_054660755.1 Faecalimonas hominis | reverse complement strand
CAAACTTTGGGATACTCCCGAAGGTAAAGGGTCAAAGTGTTTCATTTGACCCTTTACCTTTTTTCAATACCAGATATTCATGTCTGATAATATAGATAGAGCAATATCAGATGCTTTGCTTCCGGTAGCATTTTCAGTGGCTCCGATATTTAAGGCAAAGAAATATGTATTATCTGAAGTTTCGACATAGCCAATGAACCATCCGCTTATGTTCTCTCCATTAATATTTCCTGTTCCGGTTTTGCCGTATAGGTTACCGTCAGCAGTGGAAGAAAGTAATAAGGCATTCTTTACAGTCTGAATATTATCTGCATCAAAATTAAAGTCATTGATGTACAGTCGTTGGAGCATTTCGACCTGCTCAATAGGAGAAATTTTGAGGGAAGATTCTGCCCAAAAGGAAGAAACACCACCTGACAGGTCATGATTGCCATAATTAATATATGTATAGAAGTCTTCTAAAGTTTTTAATCCGGCAACTTGGTCTAATGATTGAAAGTACCAATTGACAGAGTTTTGAAATGCTGTAGTAAGGTTTTGATTGGCATTCCACGCTGCAATAGGGTATTCTTGCCCATTCCATGTCATTTCGCTTGAAGCCGAAGTTATATATCTGTTTTCCAAACCTAACAGGGCACTGTATATTTTATATGTCGAATCCGGTGAAATTCGTTTTTGTGCCATTACTTTGTTATAAATTTGCCAACTGTCGGTAGTTGCATCAAACAGGACAAAACAACCTTGATAATCGTTAAAATATGATGATAAATCAATATAAGAAATATTGCTGTCGTTTTTATTTATTTGATAGGTGTTTTCTATTTCTATTGCAGCATTGACAGAAAGCATGGGCATAAATGTTAACAAAAGGCAGGCGATCAGAAAATAGGAGCAAACGCCCTTTACTCTTTTTATAAATGTCGGCTTTTCATAAGAGGCAATGTTGATAATTCTCCGTTTCATCTGCTCCATGTTTCCACCAAGGCCGGCAGCAAACGGAAAAGGAGTAAGTGAAACCTTCTCTGCAAAGTTAATCAATGTATTGCCATAACCTTCGTAAGCATCCTCTTCAAGCATTTTCAAAACGGAAGTGTCACAGGCAACCTCTCTGTCATTACGCATTTCTTTCAGTGCGTACCAGACAAGAGGATTGAACCAATATATTACTCCGGTAAGGTTCATCAGATAACTGGCAATAGCATCTTTGTGCTTATAGTGCTGCAGTTCGTGCAACAGCATATACCGCATATCGGATTCGTTGTAATCAGAAATCAGATGAATCGGCAGATAAATACACGGTTTCAAAAGTCCCACAATAATCGGAGATTTCAAAAATGCAGTACTGTAGATAGGGATATTTCTGTGAATTCCCATTTCCTCCAAACATCGATAATATAGTCTGCGTACTTCCGGGTTCTGAAGGGGAAGTGCAGATTTCTCCAAATTGCGTAGGCGGAGTGAGGATTTGATTACTAATATAATCATTGCAAAAATGCCTACAATCCATATCCCCAATAATATGTATCCGGCAATGGATGGTGTCTCGCTATTTACAGAAAGTGCGAAATCATTCATCCAGTCTGTATTTCCGGTCGGATGAATTCCCACAGCTTCTCCCATAGCGGTTGAGGTACCAGAAGCAGGAGAGCTTCTTAAGCTACCAAGCCACGAGAAGATTTGTGGAAATCCGATGGGACGGAACGGTATAAAGGGAACTGCCAGCAACCCAAGAAGCAGGAACCACAGATTATACTGCATCCGGCTGGACAGGTTGTTTTTGAATATCCGCTTGGCTATCAAAAGAATTCCGATGATACCGCTGATAAATACATTGCATATTAAAAAGCGTATCATAAAATTAGCCACGTTAATTTCCTCCTTTTTTTGACCTCTTGGAAAGAAGGGAACGTAGGGTGTCTATTTCTGTTTCAGACAGTCTGTCATTTTCTATATAGGCAGACAGCATGGCAGTGATATCCCCGTCATAGTATCGTTCCAGAAAAGAGTTGCTTTCCTGGCCGATGTATTCGCTTTCTTTCACGACTGGGGTATAAACAAACACTCGGCTCTGTTTTTCATAAGTCAGAACGCCTTTTGTTACGAGACGTTTGATTAAAGTCTGTATCGTCTTAGGACTCCAGCTTGTGGTCTGTAATAATTTATCTGTTATTTCATTGGTACTGATCGGCGCATGTTTCCATACGATTTTCATAACTTCAAATTCAGCTTCAGAAATCTGTGGTAAATCGCTCATTTCAAATCCCTCCTTAAATCTTACGGCTGTAATAAATATATTATAGACGTTATTTATGTGGTTGTCAATTTCAGAAAAAACATATTGACTTGAAATCTTACTTGTGTAATAATTGAAATATTACAAGAGTAAGATTTTGAGATGGCAACAAAAAGAAAAGAACCAGAATCACAACGGATTAGCTGGTTCCTTTACTCGTTTGAATTACCTCTTTTATGTATGAGTGCTAAGAGGTATTCAATTGCTGGAAGAATCTCGGCTGCCTCTTGCTCATCACATTCCTGTAGCATCAATAACAGTTTTTGTTTTTTCACCCCATCCGTAGCAGTGTCAGGGTGGAAAATACGGTCTGCAGGAATGTGTAAATAAGCGATGATCTGGCACAATACTTCGAACTTGGGATTACCACGGTCGTTTTCAATATTTAGTATTGTACGCTCATCACAACCTATTTGTTCAGCTAATGCTGCTTGAGATAGATGGGCTTCTTCTCTGGCAGCCCGGACTACCTTCGCAAGATTTTTTACATAGTCATGCATTACAATTCACCTCAGTGCTAGTTTACACTACAGGGTAAATATTATGAATTACAATAGAGTACAGGTGTAAGATGAAACAAACTACACCATAAAAGGAGAAATTACATGGAAGCAAGGAAACAGCACAGAATACGATGTTTGTTGAAGTTACTGAAATTTGTTCATGGATAAAAACGCATTGATAGGTGTATCGCAATTCACAGAACGATAGAATTGCGATACACCTATTTTATATTTCAAGAGAAAACAAAAAGGAGGCTCATGATGAAAGAGATGGAAGCAAAGACAGAAAACAGATATGAGTACAGAAAACCACAGGAAAAGAGGAAACAGATGATAGCACCGGATTTATTTGAATTTGCATATGTACCGGATTGGTACGGACATTTAGCGGAACTGGAGAGATTGGCATTGCAGGAATCATGGAAGTTCCGAAAGCCGAGCCGGGAAACAAAGAATGCAGACACCCCCATTTTAGAACGTTACATACATACAATTTTTCGCAAGCAGGTTATTGACTTTAATTCAGAAAGTGATCCAAGAAAAGCAGACAGTATTTTTCATTTGGAAAACGAATGTGTCTGCTTCCATACTGGATTATACACACCTCAGTACAAGGGGATTTATGGTTATTTTGAAAGAAACAATTTTTCGGATTCTTTAAGAGATTGGTATTTTAGAGGTTTTTGTGATGAACTGTCTCCAAAGTTAAGATACATCGAGCCATTACCACAAAAGCCCGTCTATCATATGGCGCAGAGTGGCATTAACTTTAATCCAGAGTGGCCTATAAGAGTAAACGTAAATCACATATTGGGAGATGAAGAGAACCTGGAGCGTATTCCGGCTAAAATTCGGAAGGTGAAGAATCTGCCGCTATTGTTTGAAACAGCAGTAGAACTTGGGAGAAGGAAGTCGGTAATTGAACCGGGGCTTGTAGTCCCACAGGGATATCAGGGGAGAGTGCAGTATCTTCTTCCAGTTTATCTGACGAATATGCAGAAACCTGACCTTGCCATGACACTGACGGTTATGGATGGGTACTATTTGGGTAATACCTGTCTGACGTTGGAGATGGCATATTTGAATGCGAGAGTAGTTGCAAGGCCAATGGCTCCGTGGCTTACGGAACTCGTAAAATAGGAAAACAGTACATAGAAACATGGATTGAATGGAACACCCGACAAGATGCAATAGCTGAATTGCGCCTTGTCGGGTGTTTTTCGCTTAAAGGATGATGGACAGGCTTCCTCTCTGCTGCTGAAAAAAATCTCAAAAAGTTTTTTAAATAGGAAATGAACCTTGCCCTTCAGATACAGATAGGGGTTTTTGAAGAATATAACTGATACCGGGTGGGATTGTGTGTCCCACCCTTAAATTATGCAACAGTTTGTTTCGTTAATCTTCATCTTTCATTTCTGGAATATGGCAGGAGCCAAGAAGCAGTTCTTTGCAGTCTGAAAAGCCGAGCATATAGGCAAGTTCTCCATAGCGTACCCAATTGGCACTGCGTTCATTGACATACTGGTCGATTAAACGCATCGTTTCTTCCGGCAGATTAAGAGATGCCAGTTTGGCAGCATATTCATCTGCTTTTTCTTTTGTCTGCATAAACGCAGTATCCTCTTTTGTAATCTTGTGCAATGCTTCTCCCATTCGGGTATCCATCAGTTGATAAAGTACGGATTTGTTATCCATGTAATCGCTCCTTTCACCATGAGGTCATATTAACTCTGAATTGGTAAGTTATCAACCATAAAGATAGCATTACCGAATATTTAAAAGTTACCCCCTTTTGCTGCTTCGGTGGTGTACTAAAGGTGTACTAAGTGCGTACCGTCCGGTGTACTGACATGGAGTATTTTTCGTGGTATATTGTAGGCGTGAAAGATTAGAGGTGGACTGAACCCTGTGAGGTTTGGTCTTTTTTTCTGTCTTTTACATTGGTATGGGTACGGGCTTTATCCTTTCACCGTACCCGGTACATAAGAAAGGAGCGTGGTGCTATGCCAAGGAAACCAAAGAAACCGTGTAAGCATCCCGGCTGTCCGGAGCTGGTGGAGGGAATGTACTGTGAAGAACACGCTTTACTGCATGGGCAGGAGCGAAGGGATTCAGCAGTGCGAGGGTATGACAGTAAGTGGAGACTGCCCTTTCCCGTCTGATTGCGGATAAGACGGTACTGGTGATTGCCCATCGGATGCGTACAGTGGCCGGTGCAGATAAGATCGTAGTCCTCTCAGAAGGAAGTGTGGCAGAAGAAGGCGCATCGGAAGAATTATTGAAACAAAACGGCCTCTACGCCCATATGGTGAATTTGCAGACAGAAAGCCAAAATTGGAAGCTTGCGTAGAAAAGTTGATTTAAGATTATCATGAGGTGAGCCATGAGACAACTGAAAGCTATTGTATTAGTAATACTGCCACTTTTAATTTCTATGGGAATTATTTTGTCGGCAATCCATTTGAACAACATAACTCAATTCTTTTCGCCAGAAATAGTTCAGAATATCGCGTATATAGCAATGCTGTTAAATACAATCCTATTCATAAAACTGAGCAGAAAGTCATTTCAGGATATTGGGCTGTTTTTTTCTCGCTTACCACGGCAACTTCTGACAGGCGTTGTAATAGGAATAATCTTTTTCATAGTTGGCGGCATTTTAATCAGGTGGAGGGTTTCTTTCACAGGGAATACCCTATATTTCATTATCAGTCAAATATTGGTTGCCTTTTCGGAAGAACTGCTGTTTCGAGGATATATTTTGGCGATGCTCAGAGATATGATGAAAACACCTAATCAGGCTGTGATCATTTCAGCCCTTTTATTTGGACTCTGGCATTATCCGGTTTCGCATAATATAAGCCTGGTTCTTCTTACTGCTTTTACCGGAGCGGTATATGGTTCTCTGCGGACAATCTTTGAAAAAACGGATGATGAAATCGGTATCGTTTCATTGACGACTTCACATTGGTTATTTAATATTATTCTGTAAACGCTATTCTTTTACAGGGGGAGGATCATTGTTTTCTCCCCTTTTATGTCCAACAAATTATGGATTGACAAAAGGAAGGAAGTAGAGTAAACTAATGGTTAGATAAAACTAACAGTTGTGTTCAGTTCGCACATAAGTTTTATAAAATTGAAGGAACTTACATCTGATGTTTTTGGAACAGTTGGGTGTACATATTTTTTACACATGAATTAGTCATAACTAACTATAGTGTTTTGCTGAAGTGAGAGAAGTTGTTTTCTGGTAAGATGTTTAAGGAGACCATAGGAAGATATGTCAGAGGAAATGTTGGTATGCCATTGTTCACCTACCTTGGCTGGATTAAAAACAGGAAGTCTCTTTTCTTGTCCTTATAGATCGAAAAAGAAGATTATAAAACAAATACGCAGTTTAAATCAGAGACTGGTCAAAAAGGGAGTTTGCGTTCTTCCGGTTCGGATGTCCGCAAAGCGGGTATTGATCTATGTCTACCGTCCGGGAAAATTAAAAGAGGATTTTTCGGATAAACAGATCCAAATATTATTAGAATGTAAAGGATATGATTGCGGAAAGCCTGCACAGTGTATCTGCAGGCTGATTCAAAAACTACATTGTGATCCGGATTTTCCGCATGAAATAGGTTTATTCTTAGGCTATCCGGCAGAGGATGTAAAAGGATTTATTGAGAATAGGGCAGCCTGCAGCAAATGTTCCGGGTGCTGGAAGGTGTATGGGGATGAACAGGCGGCAAAGATTCTGTTCAAAAAATATAAAAAATGCACAGAAATATATCGCAGGAAATGGAAAAGTGGCGTGGCTGTTGAACAGCTCACGGTTACTATATAATCAAAATTAGAAAGGATGGTAGAAGCAATGAGTAAAATTGCAGTAGTTTACTGGAGTGGCACAGGAAATACAGAAGCCATGGCAAAGGCAGTACTGGAGGGGGCGAAGGAGAAGGGGGCAGAGGCTGTATTATTAACTTCTGATGAATTTGATGTTTCCATGATGGATTCTTATGATGCGATCGCTTTTGGCTGCCCGGCAATGGGAGCTGAGGTATTGGAAGAAGACGAATTTGAACCGATGTTCGCTTCCTGTGAATCAAAACTCTCAGGAAAAAGGATTGCCCTGTTTGGCTCCTATGGCTGGGGAGACGGAGAGTGGATGAGAGACTGGGAGGAAAGATGTAAAGCGAAAGGGGGCGTTTTGGTTTGCGAAAGCGTAATCTGCAATGAAATGCCTGATGATGAGGGGCTTCAATCCTGCAAAGCGTTAGGTGAAAATCTGAATTAAGAAATACTGGGGAATGCTGCGAGAAAAGATTTTTAGTCATTTTATAGCGGCATTCCCATAATGCGGTTTAGAAGGATAACTGATGATTAAGAATGGCAGATTTTGTAGATATCCGTTAGCAGAGTATTTTATGAATTTATTGAAATTGGGAGGCTGAGGATGAGTGTTGTTATTATAGGCGGACATGATAGAATGGTCTGTCAGTATAAAAAAGTTTGTAAAAGTTTTAATTGTAAAGCGAAAGTTTTTACACAGATGTCTGCAACTTTAAGTAAACAGATTGGAAATCCGGATCTGATTGTACTGTTCACGAATACGGTTTCCCATAAGATGGCCCGGTGTGCAGTAGAAGAGGCGGAACGCTGCAATGCGGATGTAGTGAGATGCCATACCAGCAGTAAAAATGCGTTACAGGAGATTCTTGGAAGCATCTGTATGTAGAGAAACTCATTAATACAAACATATTAATAAAAAGAATACATATTGTTTGGTGAGTTGATAGAGGGATAGGTTATGTCTTTTTTTCAAAATACTTGCAGACCCGAAGGGATTGGCGGGAAAATTGTGGTTCATATGATGAATACCGGTCATTCATCTATGGCCGAATGGGGATTTACACATATAAAAATTCAAAGTGAGGACGTGTGTCTGGATATCGGATGCGGCGGTGGGGCAAATATCAGGAAGCTATTAGAAAAAAGTCCGTATGGCAGGGTGGTTGGTATTGATTACTCAGAAATCAGTGTAGAAAAAAGCAGGAAAATCAATAAAGCAGGGATAGAAAGTAAGCGTTGTGAAATCCTGCAGGGGGATGTCATGAAACTCCCTTTTAGAGATAAAACTTTCGATGTAATTACTGCATTTGAAACAATATATTTCTGGCCGGATATCAGTGAGGCTTTTAAGAAGGTATATAAAATTTTGAAAATCGGCGGAACGTTTATGATCTGCAATGAATCAAACGGTGAAAATCCAAAGGATGAAAAATGGACGAAGATAATACAGGGGATGAAAATTTACAATTCTGAGCAAATAGAAAAATCTTTGGAGAATGCCGGTTTTACAGGCATAAAAGTAGATAAAACGAAAAAAGGGTGGATTTGCGCGGTGGTAAAAAAGTTATGAAAACATAAGGAAACGGTGGCATCTATTCTTTTTTATAAATATTCACTTTTCCGAATTAACGTGTTATAATTATGGTGATTATTTTAATCAGAAGAGGAAGGTGGGAAGATGACTGGCGGCTCTGATTTAAAAAAAGAGAACTATGAATTGAATCAGAACACTAAATGGATTTCGTTTGACAATTTGATAATGAACAATGAAGAAAAACGGATTTATTTAAACGAACGTTCTGTAAAGCTTGAAAACTATGAATATAACACATTGATATTTTTTCTGGACAATCCTGATAGAATGCTTACAGTACAAGAAATATATGAAAATGTGTGGCATACTTTTTTCCTTTACAGCTCTTTTACAACTGTCCTGCGAACAGTGATACATCTTCAGAGAAAGATTGAAGGAGATCCGGAAAATCCCAGGCATCTTAAGATTCTATGGCAGAAAGGGTTTATTTTTCAAACGGAGCACAGGGAATAACAGAAAATCTACAATTGGAAGTTCAGGACAAGGTACATATATGAAAAAAGTAATTATAAAATTAAAAGATATAAAAGATAGTTTAAATTTTGTATCAATTCTAAATAGCAAAAAAGGGGAATTCGATCTATCCTGCGGACAGGAATATGTTGATGGTAAATCAATATTAGGCGTTCTAAGCCTGGATATTAAACGGCCTTTGGCTTTAAACATATATACGGAAGAAGATACGATACTGACAGATTTAAAGAGCTATTTAATTGAAAATTCCAATATGGATAGAGAATAAAATATAACAGCTCAGCCCTACGGCGGATAAACTTTTTGACAGTATCGGAAAAAAATGGGCTTAATTTATACATGAGTATGCGATTTTCAGCCATATTCCTTTCTCTGGTTGCGAGCGTTGCCAGACATATGCCGTATAAAAATATCATGATCAGGATGAACTATGCCATATTCAACATGGAGAAGAAAAGATTTTATAAATAAAACCGGGAAAGTATGAAATTCCCGGTTTTAAAATGCCATTCAATTTATAGCGGGAAGAGAGCTATTTGATATGCTTTTTAATCGCTTCAAAGCTTTTAGAACTAATGACATGTTCTATCTTGCATGCATCCTGTACAGCGGTCTCTGGATCGACGCCCAGACGTTCCAGCCAGGAAGAAAGAAGAACGTGGCGTTCATAAATCTGTGCAGCTATTTCTTTCCCTGATTCAGTTAAGCTGATATATCCTTCGGGGGATACGGTGATATGTCCGCTTTCACGCAGTTTTTTCATAGCCACACTTACGCTGGGCTTTTTAAAATCTAATTCGGTCGCTATATCTACAGAACGGACAACTGGAAGTTTTTTGCTTAAAATAAGGATCGTTTCCAAATAGTTTTCTCCTGATGGATTTATATGCATAGGATCACCTCTTATATTATTCAGACTCATTTATAAAAATTGTACAATTATTGTATCATGATTCACAGCAGTGAGCCAGATATATTTATAAAAGAAAAATAAAAAAATGTTAAATAATTATTGACACCTTACTTTGATTAGAGTATACTAACATTGTTTCAATGAGAAAAAATATCAATTAATATAGAAATATTTCCATGAATTGCAGTAAGGAGCGAAAGGATATGAATTTAACAGAAGCCAAAGAAGGGGAAGAATATATTGTAAAAGAAATCCTGACAGATGATGAAGAACTGACCTCTTTCCTGTTTTCCCTTGGCTGTTATAGTGGCGAACCAATTACAGTGGTTTCTCATCTGAAGGGTGGCTGCGTAGTTTCTATCAAGGATGGGCGTTATAATATTGATACTGATCTGGCGAAAGCCATTTCAATATAATAAAAATAAGATGCATATAATTAAGGCGTCAAAAGGAGGAGAATTATGAGGGTTGCTTTTGCAGGAAATCCGAACAGTGGAAAGACGACCATGTACAACGCACTCACCGGCAGGAATGAACGTGTCGGGAACTGGGCAGGTGTAACGGTCGAAAGAAAAGAAAGTCCGATCAGGAAAGGCTATTATGATGGAACAGAAGAATTGATCGCGGTAGATTTGCCGGGCGCTTATTCTATGTCTCCTTTCACATCGGAAGAAAGCATTACCAGCGGATACGTCAAGAATGAGAATCCGGATGTGATCATTAATATCGTGGATGCTACGAATCTGAGCAGAAGCCTGTTTTTTACCACACAGCTTCTGGAACTGGGGATTCCGGTAGTGGTTGCACTGAACAAGAGCGATATCGTCAATAAGAAACAGACAAAAATTGACGAGAAGCTTTTGTCCGAAAAGCTGGGCTGTCCGGTGGTCAAGACCATTTCTACTTCCTCCGGGCATGAAGGACTCAAAGAAGCTGTAAACGCTGCAGCTGGTTTAAAGGGAAAAGGGCAGAAAGCGCCTTATGTACAGGAAGACATTGATCTGAAAGATAAAGCGGCGGTAGAAGCGGCTGACCGGAAACGTTTTGAGTTTGTAAACGGCATCGTTAAACAGGTTGAAAAGAGGAAAGTCTTTACAAAGGATAAAAATGTGCAGGATAAGATTGACAGCATTATCACACATAAGATCATCGGTATTCCGATTTTCGCGGCAGTGATCTTCCTGGTGTTCTACATATCCCAGACAACACTTGGTACCTGGATTGCAGACTGGTTGGTGGCATGGATTGAGACTTTCCAGGGATGGGTCGGCGGACTGATGGAAAATGCAAACCCTCTCCTGTATGCACTCCTTGTTGACGGCATTATCGGCGGTGTCGGTGCAGTTGTCGGTTTTCTGCCCCTTGTTATGGTTATGTACTTCCTGATTGCATTATTGGAAGACTGCGGCTATATGGCGAGAGCCACAGTGGTTCTGGACCCGATTTTTAAGAGGGTAGGGCTTTCCGGTAAATCCGTTATCCCTATGGTCATTGGTACAGGATGTGCGATTCCGGGTGTCATGGCGTGCCGCACCATCCGGAATGAAAGAGAACGCCGCACCACAGCGATGCTCACACCGTTTATGCCTTGCGGGGCAAAAATTCCGGTGATCGCCCTGTTTGCCGGAGCATTCTTTGCGGATGCATGGTGGGTTTCCGCGACTATGTATCTGGTAGGTATTCTCTTAGTTCTGCTTGGAGCTTTACTTGTGAAAAAGATCACAGGACAGAAATACAGAAAATCTTTCTTTATCATTGAGCTTCCGGAATATAAACTTCCAAGCCTGAAGAGAGCATGCGGCTCTATGCTGGAACGTGGAAAAGCATATATTGTAAAAGCAGGAACCATCATTCTGGTATGCAATACGGTCGTACAGATCATGCAGAGCTTTAACTGGCAGTTCCAGCTTGTGGAAGAAGGTGCGGAAAGTACTTCCATTCTGGCATCCATTGCCCATCCGTTTGCAATCCTGTTTATCCCGCTTGGATTCGGTGTTTGGCAGCTTGCAGCGGCAGCAATCACAGGATTCATTGCAAAAGAAAATGTAGTCGGAACACTGGCGGTTGTTTACGGTGTTACGAACCTGATCAATACGGATGAACTGGCTCTGGTGGGAAGCGGAAGTGAAGTTGCTACCGTTATGGGGCTAACAAAGGTCGCAGCGCTTGCTTATCTGATGTTTAACCTTTACACACCTCCTTGCTTTGCAGCTCTTGGAGCAATGAATTCAGAAATGAAGAGCGGAAAATGGCTGCTTGGAGGAATCTACCTCCAGCTTGCGACAGGTTATACAGTAGCCTTTGCTGTATATCAGATTGGTACATTGGTCACAACTGGTTCTCTTGGAACTGCATTTGTTCCGGGGCTGATCGCAGTCATTGTATTTGCCCTGATCATTCTCTGGAGAATCCGCAAGTCGGATAAGGAGTTCGCTTCAGAATATAACCTGCATACTGCAAGATCATAAAGGATAAAAGTTATCGTAGACGGTGGACAGAGAAGAAGTGCTTTGTCTGCCGTTTTTATTAGGAAAGGATGTGGAGTGGCAGATGGAAAATGTGATTGCGGTTTTTGTCATCATTATTTTAGTAGGGGGCGCGGCTGCGTACCTTGTGAAGGCAAAAAGGAGCGGAGTGAAATGCGTTGGGTGTCCGGCGGGAGGAAGCTGCAGCAGTAAAAATAAAGGGAAAAAAAAGAAACTGACTGGTACGGTCATTGCAAAGAAAACCATTCTCATCTCAGGAATGCATTGTGCTCATTGTGTGCAGAGTGTGATGGACGGCCTGAACCGGATAGACGGAGTTTCCGCAAAAGTGGATCTGAATAAAAATTGTGCGGAAATCTCCCTTGACCGTGAAGTTGGGGACGATATTTTGATTGCTGCGGTGGAAAAGAAAGGTTTTTCCGTTGATTCTATTCAGAGCAAAATCGTTTAGGAATCTGTTAAACCGGGAATATGGACACAGGGAGAAGATGGATGGGCATGGGCAATGAAAAGGATAATATAATAACAAAGTTGAAAGACAATGGCTGCAGGATTACGAAACAGCGGAGGTTGATCTTGGATATCATCCTGGAAAACAGGTGTTCCAGCTGCAAGGAAATCTATATCCAGGCAGAAAAGATGGATCACAGCATCGGAATGGCAACGGTTTACCGTCTGGTAAAGGAACTGGAGAAGATAGGAGTCCTCAGCAGAGAGATTGTCTACAAATAGCAAGAGAAACTGACAAAATTTATCAATAAGAACTGTTAGAATTGACTACCCTAGAAAAAACTTGCTATGCTGATAAAATAAAAGTCTTGTAAAAGGAAGTGATATAATCGTGAAACAACATAGGTTCTGGGCGTGGGCGTCCGTCTTTTGTTTTTTAATGGTATTCTATACAGGCTATAAACACAAATAATCAGGAGGTACATATTATGTTTAGTAATTCCACATGGAAAAAAATCGGTTGTTTTGCAGGAGGAGTCCTGTTTGGAACGGCAGGGGTAAAAGTTCTGTCCAGCAAGGATGCAAAAAAAGTATATACAAATTGTACGGCAGCCGTACTGCGGGCAAAAGACTGTATTATGAAGACTGCGACAACAGTGCAGGAGAACGCAGAGGATATTCTTGCAGAGGCACAGCAGATCAATGAAACGCGTGCGCAGGAAGAGGCAATGCAGGTACAGGAAGATGATGTTCAGGAAAAAGGTGCGCCTGGGCAGGAAGAAAACGAATAGGTAAGAGATGAAATTTCTTATTAAGCATGAAGTACAGGGCCGTCTCCGTATCCATGTTGTCCAGAACCGGATGACATGTGCGGAGGCGGACGTTCTTTGCTGGACTCTTGAAAAACAGAAAAATGTGACAAAGGTCAAAGTGTATGAGCGCACCGCAGATGCTGTGATCTATTATACAGGAGACAGGGAAGAACTGATCCACACATTAAAAAAGCTTCGTTGTGAAAAAGCAGATGTGCCGGAGAATGTGTTATCAAGCTCGGGGCGTGCTTTAAATTCTGCATATAAGGAAAAGCTGATCGCAAAAGCATTGCTCCATTACGGCGGAAAGCTGATTCTGCCCAATCCAGTAAGGAAGATATGGCTGACATTTAAGGCAGTCCAGTATATCGGAAAGGGAATCCGATGCCTTGCAAGGCGGAAGATAGAAGTACCGGTACTGGACGCCACGGCAATTAGCGTGTCCGTATTGCGGGGAGATTTTAATACTGCCGGTTCCGTTATGTTTCTGCTGGGAATCGGGGAACTGCTGGAGGAATGGACACATAAAAAATCCGTGGGAGATCTGGCACGGAGCATGTCTTTGAATATTAAGAAAGTGTGGCTGAAAAGAGAGGAACAGGAAGTCCTTGTTCCGGCTTCGGATATTTTGCCGGGAGACAGGGTGATCGTACACATGGGCAACGTGATTCCTTTTGACGGCGAGGTGTCCGGAGGAGAAGGAATGATCAATCAGGCGTCTCTGACCGGAGAATCTCTTCCGGTACGAAGAACGAAAGGACAGTCGGTGTATGCCGGAACGGTCCTGGAGGAAGGCGAATTGGAGATAACGGTCAGGGCAGTGTCAGGCTCTACCCGGTTTGAAAAGATTGTAACTATGATCGAAGATTCTGAAAAGCTGAAATCAAACCTGGAGAGTAAGGCAGAGCATCTGGCGGACCGTCTGGTACCGTATACTCTTCTGGGTACAGGACTGGTGGGGCTTATCACACGCAATGTGACAAAGGCGCTTTCTGTCCTTATGGTGGATTTTTCCTGTGCGCTGAAGCTTGCTATACCAATCTCCGTTCTTTCGGCGATCCGGGAGGCCGGAAAAAGCGGTATTACCGTAAAAGGCGGGAAATATCTGGAGGCTGTGGCAGAAGCAGATACGATTGTATTTGATAAAACCGGAACACTGACAAAGGCGAAACCAACCGTAAAAGAAGTCATCGTATTTGGAGATTATCCGGAGCCGGAAGCTCTTAGGATCGCAGCCTGTCTGGAAGAACATTTTCCGCATTCCATGGCGAAAGCTGTTGTGGACGCTGCGAAAAGAAGAAACCTCTATCATGAGGAGATGCATTCCAAAGTGGAATATATTGTTGCCCATGGTATTTCTTCTTATATAGAAGGAAAGAAAACGGTTATCGGGAGCAGCCACTTTGTATTTGAGGATGAGAAGTGCCGGATACGTCCGGAATATCAGGAACGTTTTGATACATTGCCGGAAGAATACTCCCATCTTTTCCTTGCTATTGACGGGGAGTTGGTTGCCGTCATCTGCATCGAAGATCCTCTCAGGGAAGAGGCTGAGGAGATGGTAAGGCTTCTGAAAGAGGAAGGTATTTCCAAAGTCGTTATGATGACAGGGGATAGTGAACATACAGCTGCATCTATTGCAAAACGTGTGGGTGTAGATGAGTACTATTCCGAAGTGCTTCCAGAAGATAAGGCAGGATTCATTGAAGCTGAGAAAGCGGCAGGGAGAAAAGTAGTGATGATCGGCGACGGAATCAATGATTCACCGGCACTTTCAGCTGCGGATGCAGGGATTGCCATCAGTGATGGAGCAGAACTTGCGAGAGAGATTGCGGATATTACGATTGCTGCTGAGGATTTGCGGGAAATCGTAGTAATGAAACGCTTGTCAAATGCCATGATGCGCCGGATTCAGGGAAATTACAAAGGAATTGTAGGAGTTAATGCGGCGTTGATTGTTCTAGGAGTAGCAGGCGTAATCCAACCGACAACTTCTGCATTGCTGCATAACACGTCTACGCTTGCGATTAGTTTGAGAAGCATGGGCAGTTTATTGCCAGAGAAATAAATTATTAATATGGATTTTTTGTGGTTATATATTGTATACTGTAATTAAAGTAGCACTATTAAAAATGTAGAATATATCATTATAAGTAGGAGAAAGAGCTATGTCAGAAAAAAAGAAAGTTGCAGTGTACTATAGAACTACAAGTAATAAATCGCAAATGATGAATGAAGAAGAACAGAAGAAATTGATTAAAGAGTCAACATTTTTTAGTAGTGATGCCATGCAGGACTACTGTGATAATTGTGGTGAACAAGAAAGGAAAGATGCACAATTTGAAAGAATGATCAGTGACATTAAAGCAAATAAAATTGAGGCCGTCACACTTTTAGAAAGAGAAGAAAGCAGTGAGCAGGAAATGGAGTGGCTGAAAAGTATTATGGCAGAAGCAAAGATACCGCTGTATGTTTGCAAGAATAATGAAGTAAAAAAAGTGGATATACTGTAGGATGCAAGCAAAATGCTTGGAATGGTATTATCCTATTTGAAACTGAAAAAAGAGTATGAAAGACATTGTACCGTCAAATGTGCAGTGTCTTTTTTGTTGTAAAATTTTCTGATAATCAAATGATAACAAGAAATAATTTTTCAAAAATTTCACCTCAAACCTATATTTTCCCCTCTGAAACCTTTCATTAGTGAAGGGGCAGAGTTCTAAGACACATTCTTATAGTTCCCCTTTCATTGTACCTTGATAACTTCATTGCCTGTCCAGACGGATACCCAGCTTTTTAATCTCCTCTGTGACCGTGCAGATGATGTGCATGGGGGAAGGCTCCCCTGGGGTTATTACACGAATGAGCTTGATGCTGCACGGCAAAAGCTGAATGAACGATACCAGTCAGAGTGCCGTATGCCCTATAATCAGCCTGCCCAGAAGCAGAAAAACGGTGATTACCGTGAGCGATAAATCAAAATATGATTGCACGACCTGTCCTTATCCCCGATATAAGGACGGGTCAGTTATTTTCTGCGATGTCTGTATCCGCAAGATTTTAGACGAGCAGAAAGAGAAAAAGGAAAGAAAGGAGTTGCCGAATGAGTAATGAAATAAGGACAAGACCTTTGACCCCAGCAGAACAGAAATACACCTATGCCCAAAGTATGCAGCTTGAGGGGCAGACAGGCACTATCGGGCATCTGCGTGGTGACTTTGCCACAACGGGCTATGGCTTTTACACCACTTGGTTTGATACCAGACCCCAATGGAAATCTGACGAATTTAAGGCAGACCTTGATACGGTCATCAATGCTTTACGGGAGGATAAAGGGCTTTTGCATAACCGCTATGATATGAGTGCGTTTGCAAGGCATTTTCACGAAAGTGCGATAAAGGGCAACTATTGTACTGAGTACGGTTTCCGTGTAGATACGGAGAAACACGTTTTTCTGCTTCGGTGCAATCCCACCAAAGGCGACTATAATTTTTACTGCTATTGCTATGTGAAGGAATGGCTTGATAAGCATATCCAGAAAGCAGAACAAGGTATACGGTATCACGAAAGACCTATACGGGTGCAGAGGTGGACTGGTATGTAAAAGCAGAGGATATTATATTGAAGAATAAAGGCAACCAGAACGCAGGCAATCCACAGAACCAGCAGTCAATAAAAAAAGGATCATATACTAATCGTGTAAGAACAACTTTAAGCATAATACTTATATTATTATACCATAGTTTGGAAAAATAAAAAATTATATTTCATCAACGTTTCATAAAAGGTGTGTAGAATGTTATTGAAAGTAGATATAAAATGCTATTGTGTAAAAAATAAAGGAGGAATAATTTATGAAAAAAATAGTATCAAGAGGAGCATGCCTATTACTTGCATTATGTTTGAGCTTAAACGCAGTTGGGTGTCAAAAAAGTAATGAAAACAATAAAATTAAAGAAGGACAATCCATAAGTTCTGAAGAGGCAGGCATGTCAATTAATGCAAATGGCAAAAATGAAACTTTTAAGCCATCAGATTATACATTGGAGGCAAAGAAAGAATATGTTTATGAATATTTAGGGCTTAAATTTAAACTCTCAGACAAATTTAGAAATTATATAGCTGATAAAAAGATAGCGATGTTAGATGATCAAAGTCCTATAGATAAAGAACTAAAGTATGCTATTTTGACATTTGAAAAAATGACAGAAGAACAAAAGAATGCAGTTATAGAAAAGATGGGCGATGGATATAAAAATTGGCAAAATGAGCTTGAAAGAATTGGGACTATTGGTATATTTGAAAAAAATACATCAGAAGAAAAAATATCTAAAATTACAAAATGTGATACTCATACTAAAATAGGAGTTTCAAGTGATGGAAAATACGATTGCTATTTAAGCACAAATAGCGGAGCTGAAAGTAATCTTCTGGATGAATTAAAAAGAACTGAGATTCAAATTATAGATAAAAAAGAACGTCCTGAAAATGGTTTTGTGCTATCAGAAAAAACTGATTTAAAAAATACAGAAGCATTTAACAAAGAATCGGTTAAAGATTTACGTAAACTATCAACAAAGGACATAAATGGCAAGGATTTTACAAGTAAAGATTTTGAGAAGTATGATCTTACTATGGTAAATGTATTTGCAACTTGGTGTACAGATTGTGTAAATGAAATTCCTGATTTGGTTGAGGTTCAGAATGAAATGAAAAGCAAGGGTGTAAATATCGTTGAAGTTGTTACAGATACTGTTGATGATAACGGTGAAAACAAGGAAGCAATTGAAAAGTCAAAGTTAATACATGAAAAGACAAAGGCTTCATATCCTTTCTTAATGCCAGATAAGACAAACTTTAATGGTAGATTGAATGGTATACAGGCTATGCCAGAGACTTTCTTTGTTGATAGTAATGGAAATATTGTAGGTGATACTTATTCTGGGGCAAAGAGTGCAAAGGAATGGAAGCAGGTAATTGAAAAAGAATTGGGAAAAATAAAAAATAAATAAAAGTAAAGCGGTGATTGGTATATGGTTAATAAGTTTTTAAAAAGCCGTGCCTTGTCTTTATTAATTATCTTTATTAGTATGGCGATGATTTACTATGGTCATAGTAATGGAGAAACTAAAGTTGTCTTGGATAAGGCGATAAGTGTATTAATTGTGGAAAATGTAAAAAAGTTTGCCAAATGAATATAGATCCAGTTGAGAATTGCAATCATCTGGAGTGTATCAGATGTGGACGATGTAAAAATGCTTGTCCAGTGGATGCAATTAGTTATGGAGTAAGAAAATAGAGAGGAGTAGTTAGGAAAGTGATAAAAAATGCTATAGCATATATTACAAGAAAGAGAAATAGAACTTTAATAATTTTTATCATATTAACTATAGTTCTTTCTTGCTTGTATTCTTGTTTAACAATAATGAAATCAAGCAATGAAATAGAAAAGGCTTTATATGAAAGTTCTAATTCTTCAATATCAATAACAAAAAAAGATGGTAAATATTTTAATGTTAATCAATTTAAAGATATTGAAAAATTAAAAGAAATTGAAGAAAAAATAATTCAATATGATGGATTAGCAAAACTAAAAGATGCTAAAGTAGTTAGCGGAGAACAAAGAATAAATAGAGAAGATTTATCTGACGAATTTAAGAATGTTGTTTCGCTCGAAGCTACTAATAATACTAAAAGAAATATTTTATTTAGTAGTGGAGTATTTACAATGAAAGGAGGTAAACATATAGAAGAAAATGATAAGAATTCAATTATTGTTCATGAAGAATTTGCTAAACAAAACAATCTAAAATTAGGTGATGAAGTTGAACTTGAATTACTAGATATTGAAAAAAGTGGAAAAACAAAAAGTCATAAATTTAAAATTATAGGGATCTTTTCTGGTAAAAAACAGGAAACATATACAGGATTATCTTCTGATTTTAGTGAAAATATGGTGTTTGTAGATTATTCAACAAGCCAAGAGATATTAAATAAATCAGAAAATAATAAAATCGCAAATAAAATTTTAATGTATTCTAGCAGTGCAGAATCTACAGACTTAGCCTTAAACAAATTGAAAGAGCTTAAAATTGATGAGTCAAAGTATTTTGTTGAAAAAGATTCTAATGCGTTTGAAGAGTCTTTAGAGGCAGTGAGTGGAATAAAACATATAATAAAAATAATGACTTATTCTATTATGTTAGGTGGGATGGTTGTTCTTTCATTAGTTTTGATTCTATGGTTAAGAGAAAGAATTTATGAAATAGGTATATTTTTATCTATTGGAATATCTAAGCTACAAATTATTATGCAATTTATATTCGAGTTAATATTCATATCAATACCAAGTATAATATCTTCCTTATTTTTAGGAAATGTATTACTAAAAGTAATTGTAGATGGCTTCATTGACTCGGAGAACTCAATGATTTCCGGTGGAAGTTTAATAAATAATAGTAGTTTTATGTTAAGTATAACAACACTTGGACAAAGTTATTTTATATTAATAAGTATTATTGTTTTATCAGTTGTATTTGCTTCTTTATTAATATTAATCAAGAAGCCTAAAGAAATATTATCAAAAATAAGTTAGGAGAAAATAATGGATATATTAGAAATAAAGAATGTAGCATATAGTTATGCAAATTCTAAAGAAAAAGTTTTGTCAGGAGTAAATCAAAAATTTGAACTTGGGAAGTTTTATGCGATAGTAGGAAAGTCAGGAACAGGAAAATCTACACTTCTTTCCTTACTTGCTGGACTTGATGAACCTAAAACGGGAAAAATCTTGTTTAAGAATGAAGATATACAAAAAAAGGGATATAGTAATCATAGAAAAAATAATATATCTTTAGTATTTCAAAACTATAATTTAATAGATTATTTATCACCGATTGAAAATATTAGATTAGTAAATAAATCAGCAGATGAAAGTATCTTGTTTGAATTAGGTTTAGATAAAAACCAAATAAAAAGAAATGTTATGAAATTATCTGGTGGACAGCAACAAAGAGTAGCTATTGCTAGAGCGTTGGTATCAGATGCTCCAATAATACTAGCTGATGAGCCTACCGGTAATCTAGATAGTGTTACTGCTGGAGAAATAATTAATATATTAAAGACATTAGCTAAAGATAGAAATAAATGTGTAATAGTTGTAACACATAGTAAGGAAGTAGCAGATTCTGCGGATATTATTTTAGAACTAAGTGGTAAAAAGTTAAAAAAAGTAAATAAAATGAATTTGGAGGTTGAATAATGATAAAAAATGCATTTGCTTATGTAACTAGAAAAAGCTTAAAATCATTAATTATTATATTAGTTATTTTATCTATGTCAACTTTAAGTCTCATTAGTCTATCTATTAAAGATGCTACGGACAGAGCTTCAAAAGAAACATTTGCTAATATAACAAATAGTTTTTCTATGGAGATAAATAGACAAGTAAATCCAGGAACACCTAGAGGTGGGGGAAATGTAAAAGGTGAAGATATTAAAAAGATATCTCAAACAGATAGTATAGACTCCTATGTAAAAAGAATAAACAGTGTTGCAGATTTAGTTGATTATGATATTATTGAAACTCAAGAGACTCTTGCAAATCAATCACCTGAAAGAGCGAAGAATTTTAAAAGAACAGTTATGTTAACTGGGGTTAACGACTCAGCAAAAGAAACAAAATTTGTATCAGGAGCATATAAATTAGTAGAAGGAAAGCATTTAAAAAATGAAGATAAAAATAAAATCTTAATGCATAAAGATTTAGCTGAAAAAAATAATCTTAAAGTTGGAGATAAGATAAAAATAAAATCTAATTTATTTGATGCTGATAATGAGAAAGGTGCAAATGAAACAGTAGAAGTAGAAATTAAAGGTCTATTCGATGGACATAATAGCGGTGGAGTAAGTGCAGCACAAGAATTATATGAAAATACATTAATCACTGATATTCATACAGCTGCTAAAGTGTATGGTAATACAGAAGATACAGCTGTATACCAAGATGCAACATTCTTTGTAAAAGGTGATAAGAATCTTGATAGTGTAATAAAAGAACTCGGGAAATTAGATATAAATTGGAGAGCATATAATTTGATTAAAAGTTCATCAAATTACCCTGCATTACAACAATCTATATCAGGTATCTACTCAATTTCAAATAAATTATTTGTTGGCTCATTAATATTTGCAGGAGTTGTAGTTTCATTATTATTATTCTTATGGATGAATGCTAGAAAGAAAGAAATAGCAGTATTACTATCATTAGGTATATCAAAATTAGAAATTTTTGGTCAATTCCTAATTGAGATGGTATTTATATCAATCCCCGCATTCGTTGGTTCTTATTTCTTAGCCCAATATACAGCTGATAAGCTTGGAAATCATATATTGAATAAGGTTACTGGTGATATAGCTAAACAAATAGCTAGACAATCTGCATCTAGCCAATTAGGTGGTGGAGCAGAAGCTGAGGGATTTAACAAGACATTATCAAGTTTAGATATAAATGTATTGCCTAAATTCATAATTTATGTAGTTATATTTATGAGTTTAATACTTCTTGTATCATTGATTATTTCTTCATTCAACACATTAAGAAGGAATCCAAAAGAATTATTAATTGACAATAATTAAAATTTTTGGTGCTATTTAGCACCAAAAATTTTTTTGGGTTTTAAATATCAAATAATATGCTGTATAATGTAAGTATATAGGCTTAAGTGGAGTAAACGCAAAATAGCAAGTACCTGTTCAAAATCATTCAATGTGAGATAATAGACTCATCACTACAAAGTCCAAATAGTTTAGTACTCAACTTTTTAGACTTTATCACAGGAGGTGAGTCATGAAATCTCACACATGTTTAGTTGCACAGCAAACCCGTCTGAGTGAATGGGCTGATCTGATCAGAGACTGTCAAAACCGTCCGCAAGGAATGAAGATCGATGAATGGTGTCAGCTGCATAACATTACAAAAGCGAGTTATTACTGGAGGCTCCGAAAAGTCCGTGAGGCTTACCTGGAAACTGCGGAGCAGACACAAACATTTGTAGAAGTTCCTTCTCCTGCAATCCATCCGGTAAATATGACATCGGAGCATAAAATTGCTGCTGTGATCAGATGTAGAAACCACCTTACTTTGGAAATCACGGAACAGGCATCTGCCTCATTTCTAAAAACACTTTTGGGAGTGATCAGCAATGCTCAATGATGGTTCTGAGTTCAAAAAAGTGTATCTGGCGACCGGATTTACAGATCTGCGCAGAGGAATTGATGGCTTAGCCAGGATTATACGTTTTCAGTTCCAGCTGGATCCTTACGATAAGAATACATTATTCTTATTTTGTGGCAAACGCACGGATCGCATAAAAGGACTTATCTGGGAAGGAGACGGGTTTCTCCTTCTGTACAAGCGGATTGAAAACGAGAACTTCCGATGGCCCCGTACAAAAGAGGAAGCGCTGGAGATCACCACAGACCAGTATCAGATGCTGATGCAGGGTCTGGAAATCGTTGCCCGACGCCCAATAGAAGAAGTTCCGGATCCTGAATTTTCCTTGTGATTTGTGCAAAACGTAGAAAATAAAATCATTTTCATCCATGTCAGGTTATCCTGTGCGATATAAAATTTAAAGTTATTCACATCCTGAAAGTTTTCTGTGAGTTTCTATATACTCCTGATTCCAAAACTTTTCAGATTGTGGATAACAGTCATAAATATCTGAAATCCAGGCTTTTCTTTTCATGTATTCATGACTGTTATCCACCGTCAAAATGACGAAGGTGACAGAATTCAAAAATAGTCAAAAACCGTTGGCTCTGCTATAATAGCACTCAGGAAAGTGAGGTTTGGTTATGGCAGTTAAGTATACGGAGGAACAATTAAACAGTGTTGATAAGTCGTTTCTTATCCAGCTTCTTTTACAACAGCAGGAGCAATTGGAAGCCATAACAAAAGAGCTTCACGCATCGAATGAAAAAATGCAGCTTCTGATGGAACAGGTGATCCTTGGTAAGCAGAACCGTTTTGGCAGGTCTTCTGAAAAAATGGAAGATACCAGTCAGATCTGTTTCCGTGAAGTAGATGGAACGATTGTCTTTTTCAATGAAGCGGAAGCTGTCTGTGATCTTAATGCGGCAGAGCCTGAGGATCTGGAACGGAAGGCTCCAAAGCAGCCGAAGCGTAAGGGAAAGGAAGAAGCAGATCTTTCCGGCCTTCCGTTCAGACGGATCGACCATTATCTGTCCGAAGAGGAATTGGAAGCAGAATTCGGTGTCAAAGGTTGGAAACAGTTACCGGATGCCATTTCCAGGAAGTATCATTTTGTACCTGCGAAGGTAGAAGTGGAAGAACATCACATCGGCGTGTATGCCAGCAAAACAGATGAACACATGGTAAAGGCGGATCATCCAAAGGCGTTACTGCATCCAAAACTATTTTTTACAACGCCTGATGCAACAAAGAAAAGTTTCCTATCAGACGGTTTGTTCTTATAAGTATACATTTCGATTATATTTACGATATCTGGAAGATGTGCATGGAATATCTGCAACAAAGGTAAGTATAAATCATTTCGATCTCGAGTATCTGCAATGCTTTTGTAAATATCTTGAGGAAAAGAGAAAAAATAAACCAGCAACTATAAATAATCGTATAGCAGCTATAAAATCATTTATGCAGTATGTAGCCGAAACAGCTCCTGAATATAGTGCAATAAGCAAACGAGTTCTTATGTTGCCTGCTCAAAAGCACGAATTACCGGTTATGAGTTTTATAACGAAAGAGGAATTTAATGCCTTAATCCAAGTCTGTGATACAAATACATTTATAGGAGCACGTGATAAATTGATGCTTTTGCTTATGTACAACACGGGTGTTAGAGTGTCAGAACTTCTTGAAATTAAAATATCAGATATTCATGGCGCAGACTCTATTAATCATGCAAGTGTGATCATTCATGGTAAAGGTCGTAAACAACGAGAAGTTCCATTATGGAAAACTACTGTAAAATATATAAATAAGTATTTAAAAACCTACCCTGCTGAATGCACCGATTATCTTTTTATAAACAAAAATGGTGATGAATTAACACGTTCTGGTGTACGAACACGCATTAATAAACTTGTATCTCAAGCAACAGCTCAAGTTCCAAGCCTACGCGAGAAAACAGTTACACCACATACATTCCGACATTCTGTTGCAATGAATTTGTTGATATCGGGTGTTGACATATCGACAATAGCCATATGGTTGGGACATTCAAGTATAGAAACAACACATAAATATATGATTGCCGATATGGATCTTAAACGTAAAGCTATGGAAAAAGTGGGAAGTGCCGGTAACAGTTCTTATAAATACAAGCCATCTGCAGATATCATGAACTTATTGATTTTCTGATAATGCTTTTCCATAAATTGATGTAACTTCTCAAACCCTTGTATTTACTGGTGTTCTGCAAGATTTTGAAAAACGGTAAAGTGGTGTATTGTATCATAAAATGGTGTAGTTTGATATGAAAATGGTGTACTAAATGGTGTAGTAAATCGGAAAGAATTATTAAATTTGATAGCATAATTTTAAGAGTGTCAGATTTGACATTTGAATAGGTATTTGTTAGAATAAGAATATAAAAAGGCACTACTGATAGTTGGTTAGTCCAAATTATTTTATTACTTAAAAAAGTAACCGTAATCCTTTGACCGAGGGGCGGTTACTTTTTTGATTGATTTATGTACGCTATCAGAACCGTTACAACAATACTAAGTATCATTAGTACGATGGAGAGCATTTCAAAATCACTCATAAGTTAAGCCCTCCTTTCCCAGATTTCCTGCAAGCAGGATTTCTATATAATCAGAGGGTTCAGTCCCTCTGTTGAAGGACTAACCGCCTACCATTCTCATGTAGTGCCTTGTCTTATTCTATCAAATCAGTTACCCCGTGACAAGATATTCTCCACTATTGTGCAGAAATAATTGAGAAGAAATTCTCACAACAGAAGAAAGTGCTTGGAAATATTGAAAAGTTCGCCTAAAATCAAGATTTACAGACATATTTCTTCAAGGAAAAGGTATTATAGAATACCGCAAAATATCGTAACAGATTTTTAAAATGGAGTAAATATTTCAAGAAGACATGAAAGGAATAACACAGATAGTAGAGAGTGTGTCTGTGTTATTTTTTGTGATTATAATGGTGTAAATAATTACAAAGTATGATATTATTAAAAAATAAATAAGTATTTGTGAGGTGAAAAGATGTGTATCTATGAAATACGAAAAATACATAGCAATGAAGTAACGGAAGCCCTTGCTTTGGCATTAGAAGTGTTTTTACAGTTTGAAGCACCAGATTATAAACCAGAGGGAATTGACACATTCAAGCGAGATATAGTTGAAAATGTTGAATTTATTTCAAAATGTCAACAAGGTTTCTGCCCAATATATGCAGCATTTGATAAAGGGGAAATGATTGGAATTATAGGTATGCGTTCAAATAGAACACATATTAACTTGGTGTTCACCAAGAAAGAATATCATCGTCGAGGTGTAGCTACTTCAATTTTTCAGTATCTTTTAGCAGATATTCGGAAAGATAACCCAGCACTGCAAGAGATTACCTTAAATTCGTCACCATATGGTAAGCCATTTTATCTTCATATAGGATTTAAGCCGCAATCTGATGAGCAGGAAATAGATGGAATAAGGTTTACCCCTATGAAGTACACAATATGATAAATTCAGATTTGTTTAGTTGAGAATAAAATAGAAAATTAGAAGTTGCAGGAGGTGTCCAAATGAGAAGAGAATTAGGAATTGCCAGATGTGGTCTTGCATGTTGCTTATGCACAGAAAATGCTGATTGTAATGGATGTGACTCGAACAGTTGCCCAGATAATGATTTTTGCGAGAATAAAAAATGTTCGATTGCAAAGGAGCTAACGCATTGTTATAAGTGCGAAGAAACTTGCAAGAAAGGATTATTGAGCAAGATTAAACCATACACTTTTAACTTATTTGCTAAAAAGTATGGAGAAGAAAAGCTCTTGGACTGTTTAGAGAGAAATGAGAAAAATGGAGTTGTGTATCATCGAGATGGCATAAACGGAGATTATGATGATTTTGATGATGTAGACCAGTTAATGAATTTTATCTTGACAGGAGTGCGATAACTCTCAGTTTGCCTATACTTAGTGAGGTCAAGGATCAAGGCGAAGCCGATACGCCGTAGGGCAGTCCTTGACGGAACGGACACAGCCAACAGCACCATGATACAGCAGAGGACTTGAAAGGTCAGAAACCTTGCAAGTCCTCTTGTCTGTTACTGGGGGTTATGCTTTAAGTAAAGTGCTTCTTTTACCACTTCTTTTTCAAATGCCTTTATGTGACCGCTCTGTATTCCATTGTCGATATAAAAGCAATCGTCAGCTTGTGAGTAGGACAGCGTGGAAACTTTCGGTTCATAAGTCTTTGTATCAATTCCATAATAATAGACGGTGGCAGTTGAAAGTTCCACGCTGATACTGTCAAAATCTCTTGTGAAAACGCTGTGCTTGTCTGCATGGAAAAAATCAGACGGACATTCGTAGAACTCGGAACTATCTTCTCTTAAAAATAATGGCAGTATGTGTACTTCATTTCCGCTTCGGTTGACAAGGACATAAAAGCGTGGAATGAGGGCGGAATACTGTGTTTTCATTGCGATATACATATCATCTAAATCATCAAGAAGATACTCGGAGCAGGAGTTGTTGTAAAAGACATATTGCAGAGCAGTATCATCTTTTTGAGCATTTTCCATAGGTACATTTTCCCCGTAAAGCCAACGCAAATCTACATCTAAAGAGTCGGCAATCAGTTCTAGTTTACCGGCTTTCGGATTGTACTGTCCCGAAAGATAGGAACTGAACGCTCCTTTGCTGATACCAGTATCTTTGACTATATCTACTTGTTTTTTATTTTTTGCTTTCATGGCAAATTTAATCCGTTCTGCGATTGTATTCATCTGAAAACCCTCTCTTTCCATATCCTGTTATAACTTTTCATATCTTATCGTCTAAGGACACTATACCACAAGTTCAGAAAAAAGAAAACAAAAAGTTTATAAAAAACTAAACTTCATATTGCAAAACGAATATGTCTGTGCTAATATACAATTAAGTTCAGAAATAACTAAACTAAAAACGACGTCGTAATAGGAAAATGAAAATATGAGAAACTGACCTATCGGTTCAACGGGGAGAAAGGAACGTGTATGCAGATTACATTGACAAAAGAACAGGTAAAAGAAGCATTTGGAGAACTTCGTTTTATGGGTGCGGATAACTGTTACCGCTATGATAAAGACAGTAAGAAGAAAACAGAGGAAGTGGAAGCCTTAAAACTTCATCTTGGAAGCATGAAACTTGGGAACAGCGTGGATATTCGCTTGGAAGCAACGGAACTTCCGAAGATTGAGCCTTATGCTGTGGTGGAACTGGAAGAACCAGTATATGCCCCTTATGTGCAGAGAGGAAACTTCCCTGTATTAGTGGAGAAGATTACCTGTAAGGGTATCCGCCCAGTTCCAAACAAAAATATGTAGGCAGTCAAAGTTCCTGTCCTCGTTCTGCCGTACCAAACGTCAGGTTGAGGGCAGGGCAATGGCAACGCCGTTGCAGATTGGAGGTTTGATAAATTTGGAAGAAAGAAGCGGAAGTTTTCTTCCAGAACTCCCCTACACTAACAGGGGAGTAATACGGCAGAAAGAAGAATTAAGTGCCTTGATAGACTGGTGTCAGATAACCATTAAGGAAGTTCCGTTAGAAGCAGTTATAGAAGATGTGCTGAGAATACCTTTGGAACTTATGACGGTAACAGGCTATGAAAAAGGGATTGCAGGGCATGAGGTTGTGGCAATCTTCGATAATATCAAGGTGCTAAAGCCGACAGGAAATGCACAGTATCAAGGCTTTCAGATTTTGATGAGTGGGAAAGGCTGTCGCAACTATGAGAATTTTTTACAACTCAATGAGGAAACATGGTTTGATTTCTTAAACAGAGTTTGTCAGTATCATATCAATGTTCCTCGGATTGATTTGGCGATAGATGATAGAAAACCGTATTTGAGTATTCCCGATTTGATTGTACGGACAAAAGAGGGATTGCTTTCCACAAAACTAAGGGAGATAGATTTTCACGACTCGGGAGAACTGAAAGAAGAAGTGTTTCAGAGTAAAGGTGGCAGTCTTTATCTCGGCAGTTCAGCCAGTAATTTGAGATTGGTATTTTATGAAAAGGGATATGAACAGAATAAAAAGTATGGAACAGAATTAGATGAAAATTGGAACAGATATGAATTGAGATTTCGGCAGGAAATGGCAGTAAGTGTAGTACAGGAATTATTGAAATATAGAGATGTGGCAGGACTGGCAATGGAAATATTGAACAGCAAAATACGATTTTTAGAAAAGCCGACAGATAGCATGACAACACGAAAAAGACTTTATCCAACCTATCAAGCGTGGGCGGAACTGATGAAAGATATAGGCAAGGTAAAACTTACCATGCAACCACAGAAGAAAAGTCTGCAAAAGGTATGGGAGTGGTTGGAAAAGTATGTTGCCCCGTCTTTGAAACTGTTTGCAGAGGTTGGGAAGATAGAGAAAAGAGATTATATCGGTAATCTTGTAAAAAATGGAGAAATGAATATCACACAGAAACAGTTGTATGATGATTACATAAAAGCAAGAAGATTAGAGGAAAGGGGGTAATCGTATCGAGAAAGCATTATTAAACGTAAAGGAACTTTCAGAATATCTAGGGATTGGTGATACGAAAGCAAGGGAGCTTTTACATAATCCATATAATAATTTTACGGTTAGGATTGGAAATCGTCTGTATGCTCACAAAGCAAGATTAGAT
Source organism: Faecalimonas hominis (assembly GCF_054660755.1). Lineage (NCBI taxonomy): Bacteria > Bacillati > Bacillota > Clostridia > Lachnospirales > Lachnospiraceae > Faecalimonas > Faecalimonas hominis. The sequence goes on along the minus strand of NZ_BAAHSH010000010.1, from coordinate 4,541 downwards.
AAATGGCTGAATAATCAAGTTGTAGAGTAAGAAAAGGACTATTTGACAGTTTTTCGTACATTTTTAAGGAAGTTCCTCGATTGAAATAACAGGAAATATATGATAAAATTGAGAAGATTTAATAGTTCTTTTCCCGATTTTGCTAGGAAAGGAGGCAGTGATGGGTAAATCACTTAACGGGAAAGAATTAGGGAATGGTATATCTCAAAGAAAAGACGGATTATATCAAGCCCGATTTATCAATCGTTTCGGTAAAAGACAGACAATTTATGCAAAAACTTTAAATGAGGTAAGACATAAGTTGCGAACCGAACAGTATAATGATGAAAAAGCAATCAATGTTGTTGATAAGAATATGACATTAGATGAATGGTTCGATATATGGCTAAGCACTTGCAAGAAAAATTGCAGAAGTTCTACAAAGGGTTCTTATATTACCCACTATAAGCGTATTCAAGAAGAATTAGGGTGGCGAAAATTAACGTCGTTGAACCTAATTGTTATGCAAGAAGCGTTTAATAAATTGAAAACAGATAATGCAAGGAAAAATTCTAAAAAGATACTGGTAGATATGCTGAATAGGGCAGTTGATACAGATTTGCTTGTAAAGAATGTCGCAAAACAGATAAATACTGTGATTGCCAAAGAAGAGAAAAAAGAAAGGCGTGTTCTGACAATAAGGGAAACAGAGCTTTTCTTGGAACAGGCAAAAGGAACATTTTATGAAAATTTGTTTATTTTAGCATTAGAAACAGGATTGCGAGTGGGAGAGTTATCAGCTTTACAATGGGAAGATATAGATTTTAAGAAAAAAGTTATCCATGTAAAGCATACATTGTGTTATTTCAGTAAAAATGGAAAATATGTATTTGAAATGCACGACACCAAAACAAATAACGGAAAAAGAACCATTCCATTGACTGCAAAAGCAATCAATAGTCTAAAATGTCAAAAACTGCAAAAACAGGAAATCATTCTAAAAGGCAAAACTGCAAAGGAAGAATTTCAAAATCTTGTTTTTGTTACAAAGAATAATCAGCCGACACAACAGTTTTTAATCAATCAATGTATGCAGTTGGTTATTCAGAACATAAACAAAGCAGGTATAGATTTTTCCCCCTTTACATTGCACACACTTCGGCATACGTTTGCTACAAGAGCAATCGAATGTGGCATGAACCCCAAAACATTGCAGAAACTTTTGGGACATGGCACATTACAAATGACAATGGACTTGTATTGCCACGTAACAGAGGACACGCTGTTCTTGGAAATGGAAAAGTTCGAGAAAAGGTGTAGTTGAGTGTGAAATGGTGTAAAAATGGTGTAGTAGGGGATAAAAATAGAAAATAAGGGCGAGAAAAGCCTATAAATACGGAGGTTTTATAAGAGATGGAAGCATACAAGCAAGAATTTCTTGAATTCATTATGATAAAAAATTATGTGCTCATAGAAAGTGATCTGCATTATAAAAATAAGCTCAATTAGACTCTATGAGCACATAACTTGATTAAACACATAATTACGATTATGTGCTTAAGAACATAAAAAGAAGAACTGGCAGATGATCGACACAATCCATGGTGCCAAGTCTTCCGCAATCATTTACAGTATTGTAGAAACTGCAAAAGCCAATAATCTGAAACCTTTTGATTATGTGCAGCATCTCTTGGAAGAGATTCCGAAACACATGGATGATAAGGAGTGTTCTTTTCTGGAAGATCTTCTGCCCTGGTCAGAAAAACTTCCAGCAGAGATCCGCAAATCTTAAATATCGGTGGCTGCAAAGCAGCCACCTAAAAATGTCAAGGTACTCGCTATTTGGCGTTTACTAAGTGGAGGGATATATGAAAATATTAACTGTTGAAGATGATAATATGATAAGAGAGGGAATAAGTGAATATCTTTCAGAATTTGGATATACTGTTATTCAAGCTAAAGATGGAAGAGAAGCATTGTCAAAATTTAATAGCGATATAAATTTGGTTATCTTAGACATTCAGATACCTTTTATAAATGGTTTAGAAGTGTTGAAAGAAATTAGAAAGAAAAGCAATTTACCAATTCTTATCTTGACTGCATTTAGTGATGAAGAATATAAAATTGATGCATTTACTAATTTGGTAGACGGATATGTAGAAAAGCCATTTTCATTGCCGGTCTTAAAGGCTAGAATAGATTCTTTAATTAAGAAGAATTATGGACATATAGAGAAGTTTGAATATAAGGATCTATCGGTTAATTTTAATAGCTATACAGCTAAAATAAATGGTGAAGAAATAGATGTAAATGCAAAAGAACTAGAAGTATTAAAATGTTTATTGGATAATAATGGACAAGTGTTAACAAGAATGCAAATTATTGATTATGTATGGAAAGATAGCGAAGAACCTCCTTATGATCGAGTAATAGATGTATATATAAAAGAACTCAGAAAAAAATTACGATTAGACTGTATAACTACTATAAGAAATGTAGGATATAAATTGGAGAGAAAATGAAAAAATTAAAGTTATTTCCAAAAATGTTCATACAAATATTTTCTGTTCTTGGAATAATAATTATATTAGTTCATTCATTAGTTTTTTTTATCTTTCCTAAAACATATTTGGAGACGAGAAAAGAAAAGATTTATAATATGGCAAATGAAATTTCTAGTAATATGAATGGAAAAGAAATAAAATATATAGAACAAACTTTGGAGCTTTATTCTAAGAGTAGTGAAATAAAAGCATTTATAAAAGAAAAAAATAATAAGAATGAAATACAAATCAAAGATAATGTAACTGTTAATTTAGAAAGTGATAGTAATTCTTTGATAATTGAAGAAAGAGAAATAAAGCTTAATGATGGTAAAAAAATAAATCTACAATTTGTTTCTACAGCTGATATGCAAAAAGATGCGAAAGATTTAAGCCTTAATTTTTTACCATATTCTTTATTAATATCAATTTTATTTTCTGCTGTTATTTCTTTAATTTATGCACAAATAATAAAAAATAATATACAAGAAATAAAAATTGTTACTGATAAAATGATGAAACTTGATAAGAAAACGCGTTTAAAAGTTAGCTCTAATGATGAAATTGGAGAATTAAAACAACAAATTAATGATTTGTATTCTACTTTATTAAGAACAATTGACGATTTGGAATTTAAAAATAAAGAAATTTTAAAATTAGAAAAGATAAAATATGACTTTTTTAAAGGTGCATCCCATGAACTTAAAACTCCGCTTGCTAGTCTTAAAATAATACTGGAAAACATGAAATACAATATTGGAAAATATAAAGAAAGAGATATTTATATTAATGAATGTATTGAACTCGTTGATAGTTTAACAAAAAATATTTCTCAAATATTATCAGTTCATTCTATAGAAAATTTGAATAATGATGAAGAATATTTGAAAATAAATGATGCATTAGAAGACATATTAAAAAGGTATGAAATATTAGCAAACCAAAAGAAAATAACTGTCAATAATTATATATTAGATGAGAATATTTATATAGGAAAAACAGCTTTAAAGATTATTCTATCTAATTTGATTAGTAACGCGGTAAAATATACTGATGTAAATGGGGTAATTAATATTGGGATAGTTAATGATTGGTTATATATAGAGAATTCATACGGTAACAATAAAATTTCGAATATGGATAAAATATTTGATGTTAAATTTGATTTAAATAAGGAAAATAGTAATGGACTAGGTTTATATATTGTAAGCAATATTCTGAATAATTACAATATAGAATATGAAGCATTGCAGGATGAAGAATTTTTTATCTTTAAAATTAAAATATTTTCTTAAATAAGATATAATTCTGCAATAGTTATTGAAAAATAGAGACTTATTATTAGCCATGGAAGTGTTGATGTAGAAAAGATTGTTGAAACACAGATGATGATTGAAGCAGTAAGAAGTGCTATAACAAGGCTCAATGCAGAAGAAAGAGATATTATTGAAAGTGAATTACAAACTTTATGTTCTAACATACTTGAAAATGAAATTGATGCTGAGAGCCGGTTTATATCTATATTATTTGATATTTGTCTATTCGCTGGCTTTTATTTTTCTGCGATGTCTGATAGAGTAGAACCTTCAGGATTTTGTTTTGAAGTATTTGAGAAGGCGTTTCGAATGTTTGCAAACATAAATCTTGAAGTATTTGTTGACGTATTTACAGAAGGATATAAAACAGATGATTGCGAAAACTATGTTAGAAACTGTTTCTATAATCTGCTGGCCTTTGAACTTGAAAAAGGAATCCCGTTCATCGAAAGAGCAAAAACTGTTAAAGACGAAGATGAAATCCCGGATATAGATGATTGGCTTTCTTCAGAGGATTATTCCCATGACACAGAGAAATTGAGCAACAAAATGAAGGCAAAAACAAGCACAGCTTTCTTACAAAGACTTGCTATTAAATATTGGAAGAGCAATAATGATCCAGAATTGAAGAACCATATATCAAAGCTAAAAAGTATATTTGATAAAAAAGTGAAATTAACTGCATTGCTTTCTTTGATGCAGC
>NZ_BAAHSH010000009.1:0-43859 GCF_054660755.1 Faecalimonas hominis | reverse complement strand
TGAACCCCTTTCAAAAAATTTTGACCTCCAGCCTTTGAAGGAAAAACCACGAAAGCGGAATCTACCATCGCCAAAGCACCCATGGAGAATGTCTACTTTTCTTCAGTTCAAAAATCATAAGATAACAGAAACTATGCTTATATGCTAAAATATGCACCGGGAAATCGGTGCATATCGTACAAAAAATTTAGGACATAATCAAAAATGGTTGACAGGTTGTTCATACTCTGTAAACCGTATAAAATAGGGGATACCTAAGTATCCCCCAGATTTTTATTTTCCTGATTTTCTGCGAAGAATTGCAATGATTGCACCGAGGCAGCCTGCCATTCCCAAAGCAGTTGTAAGCGGATCTGCCATATCGCCTGTTTTTACCGGTTTCTGATTCTGATTTCCGCTGTTTCCTGAGTTGCCGCTGTTATCATGATTTCCACTGTTACCCGCAGTTCCACCATTATTTTGATTTCCTGTATCTCCGCCGTTGTTATTATTTTCTCCGGTTGCAGGAAGTACCTTTGTCTGTCTCGCTTTACAGCGTTCGCACACTCTCTCTTCGTATCCGTCCTCTGTTGCTGTAGGTTCTTCTACTACTTCCCAGTCACTAAACTTATGACCGAGTGCTTTTGTCTGTCTTGTCTCTGTCGCATGACATTTTGTACAGGTCTTTGTTTCTTCGCCGCCCTCTGTACAGGTTGCTTCTTTGATTACTTCCCAGTCTCCCCATGTATGTTTGCATGTGACAGGATCCTGCTCAACTGTAATCTTATATGTTGTTCCTTCCGTAACTAAAGTTACTTTTCCGGCCTTTTCTCCTGTGACAACATTACCCACGGACGCTTTATAGAAACTCCATGCGTTGTCATCACCTGTGTAAGCGGCCACTTTGTTGTTCGCGCCTTCCCAGTTGTTTAAATAATATCCGTTGCGGGAAACTGCAAATCCACCCTGACTTCTCTTTGATATTGTGAGTGTCTGCGGCGTATCTTTTAATGTCACATTCTGGTTATCAATATTTACATATTTGCCGTTGACATCTTTCATCGTATAACCATTCTCTGACTTTTCGATTGTCCAAAGAGATTCGTTGTACTCTCCTACATTGAAATTTGCCGCCTGCATTGCCAACCCTGTAGGATTATCTTTGCTACTTGGTGTATTTAACAGAATGTGAGTTCCGCTTCCAAACAAGTATGTTCCTTCTTTCAGTTCCGTAATCGCTTTATAAGGAGGCATGTCGTTGCGCTCTACCTTCGAGATGCTGTCTGTCTCTCCTTTTGCCTGTACGATTTTTCCCGGTATATTTACCGTTTCTCCTACTTTTAAATTCACTTCTTTTACATCATTTTTTACAATGATATAATATGTGGTTTTTCCGATGGTTACTTCTGTTTCGCCTTCCGCTTTTCCCTTAATGGTTATGTCTGTTTTTGCCGGTGTAGGCTGTCCTTCGTACATTTTCCCGGTTACTTTTGCAACATAACTATATTTATCTGTTTCCTGCGAAGGATTAAGCAGATAGTTTCTTCCGTCCGCTGCTTTTGAAGCAATTACATACTGTCCGTTATCTGTAATTTCTGATAAATCCTTTACTTTTATATATCCCGGAATTTCGCTGTCTTTTGCGTTTTCTACGGCTTTGTAAATATCAAATTTACAGTTATTATGCATTGTTCCGTTTCTGTCAAAGTACAATTTACCTGCTTCTTTATGGAAATATAAAATTCCTCCTGCTCCGCCGGCTGCCTCTTGTGTGAAACTAAATGTTCCGTCCTCTCCTTTTGCCACGGTGATATCCGCACTTGTTTTTGTGAGCGGTGTATTTGCCGTTGCAGCTGTCTTTGGAGTGAGATATACTTTCTTGCCTTTTGCCGTCGTTGCAGAAATGGCGTATTTTCCGTTATCCTTTTTATCAAACGTAAACAGACTGCTGCTGATTTTCTTCTTCTCTCCATCAAACTGTGCGTTCGTTCCCAACTGAATTTCTGCTTCCGGTTTGATTTCCTCGTCTTTTGCGTCTTCCCCTTCAAGTATCACTTCAGCAATATCTTTGTCTAACCCTTCCAGTTTATTATCACTGTAATTTCCGGTTTTATCCGTATATGTTTTTGTATCTCCTACACGAAGATTTACAATCTCATACTTTTCGCTGTCCGTTACATTTACGTGGAGTTCTGTGTCTGCCTCCCCGCATTTTACAGTTACAACCGCCTGTTTCAATCCTGTTACTTTTGAGGAAGTCAATTTTAATTTGCCATTTTCGTATGTCGCTTCTACTGCAGACTCATTATCTGACTCTACGGTTACTTCCGCATTTTCTTTTAATCCGTTTACCGTAAGCGTTTTTGTTTCATCTGATTTCATTGTAACTGTCGATACCGTTTTCCCCGCATCGTCCGTACACCAAATGTTTCCGATTGCTGCACCTTTCGCAATATCTTTTATATCCAAGCCGATATATTTGATTTCTGTTGCGCCATTTTCATATAATAAGCCTACTGTTCCGTCAGGCAATACGGTCAGACACGAATATGCATAATAATCCGAACCGTTAATGCTGTAATCATATGTCCACTTTAATGTACCGTCTTCCTGAACTAAGCCTACGAAAATTTTTCCTGCTGCACGTGTTGTTGTATTAGATGGTGCAGCAAAAAGAATTGCTGTCTTCCCGTCAATTTTCTCCGGATAAGTTACTGCTGTCAACTGGCAGCCTAAGTTGTAATTTATCCCCATATCTTTTCGTCCGGACCATGTTTCTCCCCAATCATTTGACACATAGTATCCTCCGTGGCGGGTAAACATATATAATTTTCCGTCCGCTTCCGTTACAACCGCTTCAGAACTAAGACCGGATACAGACTTTCCTCTCTTCCACGTTCTTCCTCCGTCGTCAGAGTAGATTGCCACACTGTTTTTATCTCCGTTCGTAAATTCATATGCGGTAAATACAATTCTGCCCTCTGAAGTTACCATTCCGCACCCCGGTCCAACGAGAAGCGACTGTTCACTGTCTCTTCTTAAATTTAAGATGGAAGGAACAGACCATGTTCTTCCTCCGTCCTCCGACGTCGTCAGATAAAGGTAGTCTGTCGGCCATACCTGAAATGGAGAATCGGCTTCAAAAAGATTGGCATTCACGTTTTCGCCTTTTACATTGAAATAAGCATCAACCGTATAGCCTTCCATAATTTTTCCGTTTGCATCTTGAATAGAGTATGTAGGCCTTCCGTCTTCACCTTCATTCTTTATTAAACGGTATGTATAATTCGCAGCGTTTGTACGTTCACTTCCCCAAACGTCATTCCAATTTCTCGCATCTGCCAAAAGGATATTTCCCTTATCATCATGGCTCTTTCCCGGAACAGGCTGTTTCTTCGCTCCGTTCAACGCGTATCCTGCCGGATACAAATCGGCAATCATGTACACTCTCTCACCGTCCGTTGCCATTGCAGGATCAATAAATGCTGTAGAATTGACATTATGTTCATTTCCGTTATCTCCAAGATAGTTGGCAAATGTATAGCGCCATGTCTGTCCCTTATCTTTAGAGTAGGACACAATCGTATCCAATCCGCCGCCGTCCATATGGGTTGTCCATCTGGCATCGCAGCCCGCTACAAGGGTTCCGTCATCTAGTGATACCAAACATGGAATACGAAACTTATCACTCTCCCCTGTTCCCGACCAAAATGGCTGTTCTTTTGTCGTACTGTCCTGAGGTTTTGTTCCCTCTTTTGCCAAAACTGCAGGCATACTGCTGAGTGTCAAAGTAGTCGCAAGCAGTAATGCCAAAATTCTTCTTCTCTTTTTCATTCTTTTTCCTCCCTGTTTATGGCAAAATCCTTTTATGCAAAATATCCGGTCTTCTATTGTTTCGCCTTATTTTTTATTATAATGCTTGCAGGAAAATTTATCCATAATAAAAGTTATACAAAAAATATCCTGTGAATAAAGTGTTTCACTCTATTCACAGGATATTTTTTATGCACTTTCACTAATCTGTTAATCTTTCGTCCAATAACGTTTCCAGTTCCTCAAAACTTTCCACCCGGTTGATATCGTCTCTTAACTTCGCAGAATTTTTCATTCCGGTAGTGTACCATGCGATATGTTTCCGCATTTCACGGATTCCTAAATAGTCACCTTTATACTGCATCTGCAGTTTTGCATGTCTTAGCATTGTCTTTTTCACTTCATGCACATCGGGACGCTCGGGCATCTCACCGTGTTTTTCGTAGTAAAGCAGTTCAGAGAAAATCCACGGATTCCCCTGCGCTCCTCTCCCGATCATAATCCCGTCACAGTTCGTCTGCTTTTGAATATCTATCGCGTCCCGTCCGCAAGTCACATCTCCGTTTGCAATGACCGGAATGGAAACCGCCTCTTTCACCTGACGGATAATGTCCCAATCCGCTTTGCCGGAATAATACTGTTCCCTTGTTCTTCCGTGAACGGCAACGGCTGCACCGCCGCTCGCTTCAATGATTTTTGCAATTTCCACCGCATTGACAGATTCATCATTAAACCCTTTGCGAATCTTCACCGTCACCGGCTTTTGAATGGCTCCCGATACTTTCTTCACTATCTGTTCCACCAGTTTCGGATTCTGCATAAGAGCAGAACCTTCCCCATTCTTTACAATTTTCGGAACGGGACAGCCCATGTTAATATCTAAAATCGCAAACGGTAACTCTTCAATACTCTTTGCCACTTCACTCATCACGTCGGGATCTGAGCCGAATAACTGAAGGGAAACCGGACGCTCTTCCGGGTGAATTTTCAAAAGCGCCTGCGTATTTTTGTTTTTATACTGAATCGCCTTCGCACTGACCATCTCCATACAGAGAAGCCCTGCTCCCTGTTCTTTACATAATAAGCGGAATGGCAAATCAGTGACGCCTGCCATCGGAGCTAAAATATACCGATTTTCCAGTTCTACATTTCCTATTTTCAGTATCATTCCCCGATTTCCTCTCCCAAGAAGAACACTCTATAGTACAGTTCCAAAGAACGAAGCATGTCTTCTTTTGTTCTCTGTAATTCTTTAATCTTTAATCTGCTTCCGATATCATCGTAGAGAAAATCATTTTCCTCTGAGGACACTTCAAACACAAGTGTTCCGTCCTCCTCGAATTCCAACGCAAGAATACCGCCGATTTCTTCCGTATACAGTACGCACATGATTTTCAGTTCGTCCTTAATACTGTCTGGCAGCGCATCAAAGTCAGGGTTAAAATAATATTTCTTTTCATATGCGTTTGACGCACACAGCACTGTTCTTTCTTCTTTGTTATACATATTCATACATTCCTCTCACTGAAACTTCTCCCGCAAAAACTCTCTCGATTTCTCCGGTTTCTTTCTCCACAAGCAGTTCGCCTTCTTCATTAATGCCGAGCGCCACCGCCTCATATTCATTGTGCGGTTCTAAAATCCGCACCTGTTTTCCACAGTTTACTAATATCTCATTGTATTCTTCCTGTATGAAAGACAAATCTTCCACTTCAGAAAAATAATTATAGTTTTGTTCAAAGGATTCCATTATCTTCGCAATCAAATCGGTACAGCAAAACTCTCTTCCCGCCTCTCTTCTGAGCGAAGTCGCCTTATCCCGAAGTTCTCTCGGAAAACTTTCCACATTTACATTGATTCCCACACCGATTATCACCGAAGAAATCTTGTTTTCCTCCATTTTCATCTCGGTGAGAATTCCGCAAATTTTCTTTTTCCCGATGACCAAATCATTTGGCCATTTAATTATCACGTCCAAATTTTCCTGTTCCCGCAATACTTTTGCCACGCTGTACGCCATTACAAGCGTAAGCATCGGCGCTTTCCCGGCAGAAAACTCCGGCCGAAGTAAAAGGGACATATAAATATTTTCCTCATCTTCGGATTCCCATGTTCTGCCTCTCCGCCCCCGTCCGGCATACTGTTTTTTTGCAACCACAAGAGTGCCGTGGCTTTCTCCTGCTTTTGCCAGACGCAAAGCCTCCGCATTGGTGGAATCTATCTCCTCATATGAATAGACGGTGCCGCCCACCCATCTCGTATTCATTTCCATTAAATCCGTCACGTAATCCCTTCCTATTCTCACAAGCAACGAAACAAATCCCGGAAATTTTTCCTTCTCTTTTGCCCGTTCATACCGCCTGCAGATTTGTGTGTACAACTCCTGTTCCGTATATATTTTATACTTTTGTATATGGAGTAATTTTGCACAGGCTTCCAACATCGTCAAATAGAGTTCTTCTTCCGTGTAACCTACTGCCATTCTAAGTTCAAACGCAGTTTCTATGCGTTCCTTCTCTGACAGACGTGAAATCCTCGTCTTATAATAGCACTCTTCCTCTGTTTGTTCAATATAGTAAATCCGCCCTTTTAACCCGTAAAGCATTCTCCGTGCATCGTAATATCCAATCCGCATATTTTGTCTGCTTCTTCTCTGATGAAATTCGATAATGCTTCCCAGTTTTACATGCGGCGCAATTCTGTACACATTCATCTCGTCCGTAATGCGCACTTTCGGTTCTCTCCCCGGCCCGAAAATGCGAATCTGAATAATATTTTCATATCCTCTGTCCACAAGTGCACCCATTGGCACATTGTTGATGACACCGCCATCAATATATGTTTTACCGTGGAGTTTTTCATTTTTAAATCCGACAAGATAGGCACTCGCCAGCAGAAAATCTTCCAACATTCCCTCCGGAATATCCTCCATGCTTAAGTCCAGTTCCTTCATGTCCGACACAGAGAATGTCATAATGCAAAACTCTATCCCCGAATCGCGTATCTTTTTCTCGTCGACATTTTCATGAATGAGTTTCCGAAGAGGCGTCACGTCAACCCCTCCGTCCGCCAGTGTCTTCCACAGTTCTCTCAACACTTCCGTCAGCGGGGTTTCTTTTCTGAATAATTTTTCCATTCATGTGTCGTCCACGTCCATCACTTTGGAAAATGCAATTTCGCTCCACACTTTCTCCGCTTTCTCAACATCGTCCATGCAGATAAATGCTCCGTTCAACGCTCCCACAGATGTTCCTGCCACCGCATTGATTTTCACACCCGCTTCCTTTAACGCCTTCCACGCTCCAATCTGATAAGCGCCTCTTGCACCTCCGCCGTCCAGCATAATTGCGTATTCTTTTTCCAAGTCAATTACCGGTCTCATTTCACACCTCCTCATATACATGGCAAAAGGGATATGTCAGACATACCCCTTCTCTTTATATGATTATTTATCTGCTCCGATTTCCGTTACGGATTTTACCAATCCCGCAACACTTTGGATTTCTGACGGAATAATAATTTTCGTCGCTTTTCCGTCCGCTGCTTTTGCAAATGCTTCCAGACTCTTCATTGTCAATACCGCTTCATCTGCTCCCGCTTCTTTCAGGAACCGGATACCGTCTGCATTCGCCTGCTGTACTTTCAGAATAGCCTCTGCCTGACCTTCCGCCTCTTTAATCATCTTCTCTTTCTGTGCTTCAGCTCTCAAGATCGCTGCCTGTTTCTCCGCCTCGGCATCGAGGATTGCTGATTCCTTATTACCTTCGGCAACGAGAATGGTTGATTTCTTCTCACCTTCCGCGCGAAGAATCGATTCACGTCTCTCACGTTCCGCTTTCATCTGTTTCTCCATCGCGTCCTGAATAGCTGCCGGAGGAATGATATTCTTCAACTCTACCCTGTTTACTTTAATTCCCCACGGATCAGTTGCCACATCGAGGGAAGAACGCATCTTCGCATTAATCGTCTCTCTTGAAGTAAGTGTTTCGTCCAACTCCAAATCACCGATAATATTACGGAGTGTTGTGGCCGTAAGGTTTTCAATTGCCATAAGCGGATTCGCTACACCATAGCAGAAAAGTTTCGGATCCGTAATCTGATAGAATACAACCGTATCAATTCTCATTGTAACATTATCCTTTGTAATAACAGGCTGTGGCGGGAAATCAGCCACCTGCTCTTTTAAGTCTACTTTTCTTGCCACACGTTCAATAATCGGTATTTTGAAATGTAAACCTACGCCCCATGTTGCCTGATATGCTCCCAATCTCTCCACAACAAGCGCCTGTGCCTGCGTAACAATCTTGATGCAGGAGATTAAAATGAGAATAATCAAAACCAACAGTGCAATTCCTAGTATCGCTCCAATACTCATACGAGAATCCCTCCTTGTTTTCTGAAAATATTGTTATTGTTTATTCATTTTACTATATCTTATTTTCTTTTTCAAGAAAAATCATAACTATTTCTTCGTACATACAGGAAAAGCAAATCTTACGGAAAATGTGTTTTCATTCTCGCAGACTTCAAACGTCCCCTTATGTTTTTCCATAATCGCCTCACAATTATGCAAGCCAATTTTTGCCGACTCCCTTTTGTCCGGCATCTGCGCCTTTGCATTTTGCATGGAGAGTACAAGATGATTATTTTCCAGAGCATAATGGATAAATATCGGTTTAGATAAATCCCCATACTTATTTAGATTAGAAAACAGATTATGAAACAGTCTGTGTACCATGTTTACATTCACTTCCAAAACAGAGGTAATATCATTTATGTCACGCCGTATATCCACTCCCTGCATTTCTAAATCAAATAAGTTTTCCTCCAGCATCTGCATAATCAATTCATTTCCATTTACCCTGTCAAAAATAACTTCCTGCATTCCTCCGTGCAGAAGAAAATGTTCGAACAGTTCATTTGTCAGTTCCTTCAAATGGTTTGCCTTATCCAGCGAAATCCCTATATATTTTTCCAACTCCGCACATTCTCTTCCCTTGCTTTTCGCCAACTCCAAATAAGCAATCATAACCGTCAGAGGAGTTTTTATGTCATGGGACAGAGATGTAATCAGGCGGTGATTTGCCTCATAAGCCATCTTTTCTTTTTCCATTTTATCTTTCACCGACAACCGCAATGATTCTATCCCTTTTGCCACATCGGTAATCTCGTCATTTCCCTGAAGCGTAATGGAAGAATTCAAGTCTTCCGACAGCATATGCAGTTCCCTTTGCAGAGTGACAAGATATTTCATTTTCTTTCGCACACCCGCTATCATACTGATAAAGAACACAAGAAAAGAAATCAGCAGTGAAACATACCGTCCATAGTTTTCCGCTGCAAAATCATAACAGAACAGGATTGCCTCCGCCTTGTCCTCTCCCAAATTCAGTTCATAACTGTTCATCTCCAAAAAATGTTCTCTGTTTTCCGATGAACCGACAACATTATCTGTCGCTCCATACATTGCATCATAAACAAGATTTCCATTTATAAAAATTTTGAGAAAGACATCGTCCCTGTTGAAAACCCACTCATCAACTTCCCCGATATTTTTGACGGTAATTCCCTCTTTTGTAATATACCCCTGCAATTCTTTTGCATATCTTTTTTCTAACTTTTCAATGTGTTCTTCGGTGTTATAATATCTTGTAATGAGATATGTGGAAGAAACAGATAGAACAAAATATACAAGCAGAGCAATTCCGAAAGATACCAGACTTAAAATGAACAGTTCTCTATTCAGATAATTTTTTCTCATTCGTTTCATCGACAATCGCATAACCCTTTCCCCAAACATTTTTAATATATCTTGATGCCTGTGATGTATCATTTAGTTTACGCCGCAAATTTCGGATATGTACCATAACAGTTGCATTTACGGAAAAGTGATACGGCTCGCCCCATATCTTTTCATATAACTCTTCCAGTGTAAAAACTCTATTTGGATTTTTCGCCATAAAAACTAAAATGTCATACTCTGTATTTGTTAAGACAATTTCTTTATCGCCCTGAAAAACACGGGAAACATTCCTGTCAATTTTCAAATCCTTAATACAGATATATTTTTCCTTTGGCCCACTTCCTTTCCCCTGATAAACATGGTATCGTCTTAACATTGCCGAAACTCTGGTCAAAACCTCCATTTTTGAAAAAGGCTTTGTCAGATAGTCATCTCCTCCGCTTAAAAATCCCATGTATTTATCATTTTCCGTTGTTTTTGCAGTGAGAAATAAAATGGGAAACGTGTATTTTTCCCTCACTTCCCGACAGGTGCTGAGTCCGTCTTTCTCCGGCATCATAATATCTAAAATCATTAAGTCAACCGTTTCGTCCAGCAATTCCAATGCCATTTCCCCATTGTCTGCTTCTGACACCTCATAGTTTTCCGTTTCCAGCAACACCCTTAATGCCTGACGGATGTCTGCATCATCGTCTACAACCATGATTTTACTTCCCTGCATATGCTCCCCTTCTTTCGCTTTTTTCATATTATACCATACTTCTCCTCTTTCTCTGATAAAAATATGCAATCGGAAAAGAACATAGAATAATGATAAATGCAATAAAATATTCACCCTCCGTATTCGGTTTTAAAAGACTGTCGCTTTTTAGAAAAATGATTTGTAATACCCCTATAATAAGATAATTATATAAAATTTTCAGCAACACCCAAACACCGAAAATTGCTTTCTGTTTTAAATTTTTCGGAACTTCTAAAAATAATTGCTCTCTATCATTTTCTTTCGACTTCCAATATTCACGCTCTATCATAGCAGAAACGAATAAAGCTAATCCCACCAAAACGTAATCCGTTTTTGTTGACGGTTGTAATAGTGAATCCCCCTCACCCAGCATGACGTCTGCTGCTGCAAAACAAAGATAGCGTCTTAAAATGTTGAGAAAAAAATGAAATAGTTATACATAGTTATTTACCCCTATATTTTATTATACATTCATCTTACAATACTTTTTCTGAAAGAAGATAAGTAAAATTCTAAAGAAATC
This sequence comes from Faecalimonas hominis, assembly GCF_054660755.1. Lineage (NCBI taxonomy): Bacteria > Bacillati > Bacillota > Clostridia > Lachnospirales > Lachnospiraceae > Faecalimonas > Faecalimonas hominis. Next base: position 33,059 of record NZ_BAAHSH010000009.1, on the reverse strand, counting down.
TAAAGAACAGGAGGTCAGTNNGACCTCCTGTTCTTTAAATCTCTAGTGGAAGTAATGACTTCCAATCTTATATCCTGTGTTTCCGTTTCCAAAGAACAAACGGTTTCCAATTGGGTTTTCCCCTGCTAACGCTGCATCTGCTGCTTTATAACATTCTGCCGTCGCTTTTCCCGATGCGAGTACACGTCCCAATTTTCCTGTTATTGCAGGACCAAACTGTCCTTTCTGGTAGATAACTCCTGAAATTGTGTTTGGGAATCTTGAACTTCTTACACGATTCATAATAACTGCGCCAACCGCAACTTTTCCCTGATATGGCTCTGCACCTGCTTCGCAGTAGATAATTGCCGCCATCAAATCTCTGTCACTTGCCGATACGGACATCGGAGCATTTCTTGTCTGTGAAGAGGCTGCCGCGGCTTTTTTCTTTGCTTCTTCCGCTTTCTTTCTTGCTTCCTCTTCTGCCTTCTTTTTTGCTTCCTCTTCCGCAATCTGCTTCATTGTCTTTCCGTTCTGTGTGTTTCTTGTCACTTTTACATCGGCTGCTGCCACAGTAATCTGCTCATTGTCCGCCCCTTTTAACGTCAACTGTTTTCCGTTTGTATCCACAACAGTATATTCTTTTCCATTTACCGTTGTCTTTGCAGGACAAACTGTTTTTGCTCTCTCTACCGCTTTTGTTCCAAGCACAAGATTATCATTTTTTATATATCCTACTACATCTCCTGAAGAAACTTTAGACCACATCTCCCCTGTTTCTTCAATATGCACAACTGTGTTGCGATATACCTTTCCGGCAACCTCGCTATTTTCATCGGCTGCTGCATAGATTGACATTTCTCCGTCCGTGTTTACCAATGCTTTCTGATGAAATTCCTGTGTCTCTACCGCAACAGATGCCGCTGCCGGTAAATTCGCAGTAATATCATTTAACACCGGTTCATCTCCCAATAGTTCTACAATCCCCTGAGTTTCTGATTGTGCGTCTGCCGCTTCACTTGTAAATACCGCCGGTATTGTAAGACAGGTTGTAAGTAAAAGGCATACAGCCACTTTCATAATCTCTCGTTTCATATATAACCTCCTGAGTCATTATCTGGTTTGATTTGTTAATATTATTATACCCAAATAATGCGTTTTGATTACAACTTGTTACAAATTTGTTACAAAGTTGTCTTGGAGCATACTAACACTAAAAGATTTTCTTGTCAACCCCTATGCCTAAAAAAAATTATCGCCTCTGTCTGCAGACTTCAAACATCAGTATTGATGAGGCGATTGCCGCATTCAAAGATTCCACCTCTCCGTGCATCTTGATTTTCACCCAAATATCAGCCTTTTCGGCGATTTCATCACGCAGTCCGTTGCCTTCATTTCCAATCAAAAAAGCACAGCCTGTCTTATAGTTTTCTTCGTCATAATTATTTTTTCCCTGAAGGTGTGCCGCATACACTTTAATGTCCTGTTTTTTCACTTCTTCAATTGTGTTTTCCAAATCTTCCACATACAAAAACGGCATTCGATAAATTGAACCCATTGTGGAACGAATTGTTTTCGGATTGTAAATATCGACACAATCTTTGCTCAAAATAATTCCGCTCACCCCGGCCCCTTCGGCTGTTCTGACAATTGTTCCCAAGTTGCCCGGATCTTGCAAATTATCCAAAATCATCAAATGTTCCGGCTTTTGTGCGAAAATTTCTTCCAATTTTGTCTTTTTTTGTCTCATAATACACAAAATTCCTTGAGGAGTTTTCGTATCCGACACATGGGAAAATACCTTATCCGACAAAATTTCTACCTTTAATCCGTCCAAATTTAATTCCTGTTTCTTCCTATTAAATAGTGTTTCAGATATAAACACTTTTTCAATGCGATTTCGCGGCGCTTCAAGAAACATTTTTATGCCTTCCACAAGGAAAATATTTCTCTCATTTCTCACCTTACTTTTCTTCTGCAGTTGTAACAATTCTTTTACCTGCGCATTGCCTGTACTTGTTATCATCTTCTTACTCCTCTTTCAATTTCTGCAATACTTTATTTGAACCAATCAAAATAATAATGCCGTCTTCCGGAAGAGGTTCTGTCGGCTCAAAAGAAAGATTTACGTTGCCGTCCTGAATAATTCCCACAACATTGATTCCTTTTCTCTCTCTGATGCGCAATTCCAATAAAGTTTTTCCTGCCCATTTTCCCGGTATTTTCCACTCTACTAAACTGTATTCCGGTGACAAATCGATCCATTCCGCAAAATTTGTCGCTACAATTCCTCTGGCAATACGGATTCCCATCTCTTTTTCCGGGTAAACGATAACGTCTGCACCGACTTTTTTCAGAATTCTTCCCTGCAGTTCCGTCTGCGCTTTCGCAATTACATATGGAATACCCATTTCTTTCGCCATGATGGTTGCCACAATACTCGCCTCAAGATTTTCAGACAATGCCACAATCGCCCCGTCTAAATTTCTCGCCCCAATTGTCTCCATCACTTCCGCTTCCTCGATGTCTGCGCGCATCGCATATGACACTTCATCAGAAATTTCCTGAATCTTTTCCATTGATTTGTCTACGACAAGAACTTCGCAGCCCAGTCTTTCCAAAGAAAGCGCCACGCTTTTTCCAAAATTTCCTAATCCAAATACCGCATATTGTCTTCCCATTTTTCTTATCTCCTATCCTACCAGAATACGTTTCTCCGGCAATTCTCTTACCCTATCTTTTGTATGACCTTTTCCAAAAATCAACGCCATTGTCACCGGCCCGATTCGTCCGATATACATTAACGTCATAATGACATATTTACTTGCTGTTTCCAGTTCAGGTGTTAAATTAGCGCTTAAACCTACCGTTCCCATCGCTGATGTTGTTTCATATAAAATGTTCATAAATTCTACATCAGGCTCTAACACGGAAACAACTACCGTTCCCATAATCAAAAATCCCATGGAAAGGAAAATAACCGCAAGCCCTGTGCGAATATTGTCTTCCACAATCTTTCTTCCAAAGCATTCCGTATCTTTTCCCCCTTTAATTACAGAACGGCACGTCAGCACAAGCATGGCGACTGTTGTCGTCTTCACACCACCTGCCGTACCCGCAGGAGAACCTCCCACAAACATTAAAAGGCATGTAATCAGTTTTGAACCGTTCGTAAGCCCCGCCTGAGGTACGGTGGCAAATCCGGCTGTTCTCGTTGACACCGAATGAAATCCCGATGCCATCAACTTTTCCTCAAATGTCATATTACCGAAAGTTTCGGGATTTGCATATTCCATGACAAAGAAACTTACCGTACCTACCAAAATCAATGCTATCGTCATGCTAATGGCAATTTTAGAATGCAGCGTTAATTTTGTAAATGCCTTTCTAACGGAATATCCTTCTTTTCCAATCCCATGAAATACATTTTTAAGCATATCTCCCCAAACGGTAAACCCGATACCACCTATAACAATCAGTGACATCGTCGTAAAATTAATCAGCGGATTCGTCGCATACTTTATAAAACTGGAATCGCCCAAAATATCAATTCCCGCATTACAAAAAGCAGAGACGGCATGAAAAATGGAGTAACATATCCCTTCCACAACTCCATACTCCGGCACAAATTGAAAGGCGAACAATATTGCTCCCACTCCCTCCACTATAAAAGTGCCTTTAATGATTTTAATCAAAAACTTTACGAGACCGCTCAGCGTGTCCATATTATAAGTTTCCTGAATAATAATTCGCTCTCTCAACGTAATCTTCTTCTTCAAAATCAAAAAGAAAGAAAACGTACAGGCGATAACCCCAAGTCCCCCAATCTGAATGAGTACAAGCAGAATTCCTTTCCCCAACACCGTAAACTGCGTTGCCGGGACAATCGACACAAGCCCCGTCACGCATACGGCCGAAGTCGCCGTAAACAAAGCGTCTGTAAATCGAATTGGTTCCGTATTACACATCGGTAAATGCAATAAGACACCACCTAAAATGATGGTGCCTAAAAAACCGGCGGCAATTAACTGCATTGTAGTAAATCTTATACTTTTCTTTCGTTCCTTCACAAGTCCATTCCCCGCATTCTAACAAATTTCTACATAGGCAAAGCAAATACGATATCGTATTTGCTCTGATTAGTATACTACACTTTGAAGCGATAGCCAACACCCCAAATTGTTTCTATATATTGCGGTTTTGATGTATCGAATTCTATTTTCTCCCTTATCTTTTTAATATGGACTGTTACAGTCGCAATATCCCCTATGGATTCCATATCCCATATCTCACTGAACAACTGATCTTTCGTATAGACATGGTTCGGGTGGCTGGCAAGAAAAGTAAGCAAATCGAACTCTTTCGTCGTAAATGTTTTCTCTTCTCCATTTACCCACACACGTCTCGCTGTTGTATCAATCTTAAGTCCTCTTATTTCAATAACCTTATTCTCTTCTATTGTACTTCCAATCAATCTCTCATATCGCGCAAGGTGTGCTTTTACCCTCGCAACAAGTTCACTCGGACTAAACGGTTTTGTCATATAATCATCTGCCCCCAGTCCAAGACCTCTGATTTTATCAATATCATCTTTTTTTGCAGAAATCATAATAATCGGTGTGTTCTTTTCATCACGAACTCTTCGACAAATCTCAAATCCGTCCACCCCCGGAAGCATCAAATCCAAAATAATCAGATTGTAGTCCTCGCCAAGCGCTTTCAACAATCCCATCTCACCGTCATTTGCCACTTCCACTTCAAATCCGCTTAACTCCAGATAATCTTTCTCCAAATCAGCAATCGCTTCCTCATCTTCCACAATTAAAATTTTATTCATTTATCGGCACCTCCTGATATTTTCTAATAACAAAATACATTACTGTTCCTGTTCCTTCTTTACTTGTCGCCCAAATCTTGCCACCGTGTTCCTCAACAATTTTCTTTACAATGGAAAGACCGATTCCGCTTCCTCCTTTGGAAGAGTTTCGTGAGGCGTCTGTCCGGTAAAACCTGTCAAAAATATTTGGCAAATCTTTGGACGAAATTCCTTTTCCATTGTCTTCAAGTTCTACCTGAATAAAATCTCCAACGTCTTTTATCCGAAGATTAATGCGTCCCTGTTCTTTATCCATATATTTTATCGAGTTTGTCACGATATTGTTGATAACTCTCTTCAACTGTTCCGCATCGGCGATAATCTTCTGCTCGCCCTCCACATAATTAGAATACCCGAAAACAATTCCTTTTGATTCTAATTCCAACGATAAATCTTCCGCACAATCATCAAAATAATCATTTACCGAAATTGTGCTGAAATTATACGGTATGCGGTTTGTATCTATTTTAGAGTAAAATGTCAGTTCATTAATCAGTCTGTCCATCTCGTTCGCTTTATTATAAATCGTGCGGATATATTTTTCCATCTTCTCAGGCGTATCTGCAACACCGTCCATAATTCCTTCCGCATATCCCTTAATCGCCGTAACCGGAGTCTTCAAATCATGAGAAATGTTACTGATCAACTCTTTCCCTTCTTTATCGTACTGGAGTTTCTCCTCCGCATTTGTCTTCAGACGCTTTCTCATATCCTCAAAATCCTGACAAAGCTGTCCCAATTCATCATCGGCCTCTGCCTCCAACCGGAATTCAAGATTTCCTTCTTTGATGTTCTTTGCCGCCTTCTGCATTTTCCCAAGAGGCCCTGTCACCCCTTTATATATCCAGAAAATAAGAAGCGCTGCCGTCACAACAAGAATAATGATAATTGCCAGCAATGCGTCCGTAATCAACTGACGCACTTCAGGAATCACATTGCTTACGTCTGTCACAAGAAAAGCACTCCCCTGAGTGCCGTCCGCCTGACGAAAATCAATTTGCTTAACTAAAGATTGTGCATTTCCATAATACACTCCATTCTTAGACGTTGAATCGTGCTCCCCGTATTCCGGAAGTTGATAAATCATCTGCTTCGCCTGCTCGGCATCTCCGCCAATATAAATAATTTTCTTATTATTTCTGACAATGAGATAGGAATTTTTAGAGAGAAGTTTCTCATTTATCTCCTCCAAATAAGTGATATCTGCAAGTTTACTCGGATTTTCAGAGGCAACCTGCTTCAGTTCGTGGTACGGCTGCTCCGTCAGACTGTTCATCACCTGTACGGAATTTGAAAAATTCTTATACGTTGTTCCCGTAATCCCATAATTTTCTTCTATCGCATTAATCTGATACTGACTCAGTCCGAAAATAATAATTGCCGTCAATAAAATCGGTAAAACACTGACCGTTACAAATGCTGTAATTAATCTCGTTTTTAACTTCAAACGGACACTCCCTTTCGTTTTACTTACCTTGACATCAAGGCTTGCGTGTACATTATAGCATGGTATTTTCCGTTCTACACCAAAACACTTATAAACATTTATAAAATTCTTATAAACAAGTGAACAAACTGTGAAAGGGGACGTAGTATTCTACAAGTTTACTACGTCCCCTTTCACAGTTTCGACACATTTTATAAATATTTCTTTAAATCTTCTACTTTATCCAGTTTTTCCCAAGGTAAATCCAAGTCGTTGCGGCCGAAGTGTCCGTACGCCGCTGTCTGTTTGTAAATCGGACGGCGTAAATCTAACATTTTGATAATTCCCGCCGGTCTTAAATCAAAGTTTTCTCTGATGATTTCTACTAATTTTTCTTCAGACAGTTTTCCTGTTCCGAATGTGTCTACCATGATTGACGTAGGCTGTGCAACTCCGATTGCGTATGATAACTGGATTTCACATTTATCTGCAATTCCGGCTGCAACAATGTTTTTCGCTACATAACGTGCTGCGTACGCTGCTGAGCGGTCTACTTTTGTACAGTCTTTTCCTGAGAATGCTCCGCCGCCGTGACGAGCCATTCCGCCGTAAGTATCTACGATGATTTTACGCCCTGTCACACCACTGTCTCCGTGCGGTCCGCCAATTACAAAACGTCCTGTCGGGTTGATGAAGAATTTTGTGTTTTCATCAATCATTTCTTTTGGAAGGATTACATCAAACACGTGTTTTTTGATGTCTTCATGAATCTGTTCCTGTGTTACGTCAGGATCATGCTGTGTAGAAAGTACAACCGCATCTAATCTTTCCGGTTTTCCTTCTTCATTATATTCTACGGAAACCTGTGTTTTTCCGTCCGGACGTAAATAAGTAAGTGTTCCGTCTTTACGGATTTTTGTCAACTGCAATGCCATTTTGTGCGCCAGTGAGATTGGGTATGGCATAAGTTCTTCTGTCTCATTTGATGCGTACCCGAACATCATTCCCTGGTCGCCCGCACCGATTGCTTCGATTTCTTCGTCTGACATTTTATTTTCTTTTGCTTCTAATGCTTTGTCTACTCCCATCGCAATGTCTGATGACTGTTCGTCAATGGCTGTGATAACTCCGCAGGTATAAGCGTCAAATCCGTATTTTCCACGGTTATATCCGATTTCGTTGATTGTCTCTCTTACGATTTTCTGAATATCCACGTAAGCATTTGTTGTGATTTCACCCATAACTAAAACAAGTCCTGTTGTGATTGCCGTCTCACATGCTACACGGCTGTTTGGATCCTGCTCCATTAATGCGTCTAAAACAGCATCTGAAATCTGGTCACAAATCTTATCCGGGTGTCCTTCTGTTACCGATTCTGATGTAAATAATAATCTTTCCATGTCCATTTCCTTTCTTTTCTTACTTTCTCTTTTCGGGATTTCTTCACAGAGTACCGTATTTTTCACGGTTTTCCGCAAAAAACAGCCCACAAAAGTGGACTGTTTATATTTTCATAAATCAATCCTCTTATTGTTCGATTACTCGCTCAGGTTGGCACCTTCCTGTCCGTGACAAGGGGTTGCCGTGGCTTCATCAGTCCTTTTACCTCCACCACTCTGAATAAGAGAAAGTTTCTATATAATACATATGTTTGTTACGCTGACTATCATAACACTAGTTACAGGTTACGTCAACCTGTATTTTGAGAAGAATGTTAATCTTCTTTTTTCTTTCTTCTGCTAATTACAACAGCGCCTGCTGCCGCCATAAGTCCCAAATACCATACCGGTGACTGTGTATCTCCTGTTTTAACAGGCTTCTGTTCATCCGGTTTCACTGTCGGTTTCTCTCCTGAAGGTTTATTTTGGTCTGGTTTGACCGGTTTTTCCGCATCCGGCTTATTTGGGGTTTCCAGATCTGGCTTATCTGGATTTTCCTGATCTGGCTTATCTGGATTTTCTGGATCAGTTGGTTCAGATTTTTTTTCAAATACTGCATACACTGTCATATTTTCTCCGGCAACCGTGTCTGCCGTCACTTCTACCCCTGTACCGTCTTTTTCCGTATTCCAGCCTTTGAATGTAAATCCTTCTTTTACTGGATTTTCCGGCAAATTGTCACCTAACACCTTACCTTTTTCCAGTTCTACTGATGTTTCTTCTCCATCGACATCAAATGTAACTGTTACTTTTTCTTCTTTTTCAGGAATATTTGTCAAAGCATCTGCCAATAATTCTTCTGCTGCCTTTACATTTTCTTGTTCTGCAAGAGCATTTTTATATAAAGATTTTCCTTCCGCATATGCCTCAACCAAAGCATCATAGCCTTTTCTGTCAGCAAATGTCACACCAAGTTCTGCGAGTTTTTTCTCTGCATCCTTTACCAGTTTGCCCAACTCTATTTTGTCTACAGACTCATATGCCTCAAACTCTCTTAACTTAAATGTTTCATTATTACGAAGACTTACTCCCTGCATCTTCAGATAACGTGTGTTTAACGGCATTTCAAATACAATTGTATTTACACTCTCTCCTGTAAGCATCTTCACATCTGTCCACGTTGTTCCGTCTATTGATGTTTGAATCTTGAAACTCTGAGGTGCTCTGTCCCATTGCAATACAAGTTTACTTATCTGTTGTTCTTTTAACATATCCACTGCAAAAGAACTATCTGCATAAGCACCTTCAAAATAAGAATCTTTTTCACTAACTGTTGTATCATGCTTCCCGTCTAATGTATTTCCATCACCGTCAATCGCTTTCCAACCCACACGTAGTTTTTTCCAGTCTACGTCTTGGTTTGTATCTCCTTTATGCTGTGCTGTTCCTGCAGCTACTGTTGCCTGCGATACGTTTAATTCTTTTACTATATTTCCTTTAGAAATCTCATCAATCTTCTCAGGTGACAATGCTTTGTTATACACTTTAATATCTGCAATTTTACCATTTAGTCCTTCCCCGATTGTAGAAAGAGGGAATACAAATGTAGAAAGAAGATGTTCATAATCTGTTTCCGAGTTGGAAGTTCTCAGTAACGCCTTAGAAAACTTTCCATTTACATATAACTTCGTTACCTGTTGTGTGCCTACAACCGTCAACTGTACATCTTCCCCTTTTGGAAGTTTAAATCCAAAGTCCTGATTGAAGTAAGAACGATTTAATCCTAAATTTCCATTTTCTTTTACAGTCAGGCGTCCATCTCTTCCATCAAAAAGACAAATATCCTTTTGATCTGCTGCATCTTTCGGAAGTTTCAAATCAAACTGCACTGTATACGGATAATCTACCGAACGCAATCCTGTTTCTACTTTTCCCCTTCCATCTAATTTTAACCATGTTTTTCCGTCTTCTTTTTCTACTTTTGCTCCTGTAATTTTCCCATTATAAGCATTTCCACTGACATCATACACTTTTCCGTCTTTTACATTCTCGAAATCATAGTCTAAAACAAGTCCTGTTTCGCTCTTTATATCTCCCCCTAAAGACACACCCGGTCCCTGTTGTAATCTTTCATATTTAAAACTATAATCTTCAAATGTTTGTGTTACATCTGTTCCACCCCACGTTTTTTCACTGAGTATGGCTGCCTGACGTAAAATACGTTCAAAATTATCTCTTTCCGTAACCCCCATATCACTAATGTCTGCCCAAAGAGCAGTTTTGGCACCGAGAAGATTTGGTTCAGATTTTTTTACGTCATTACTTCCCGTCATGATGGTTGGATTCCAATTGTTAAAAATATGTTCTACATTAACCACATCTCTTTTATCTCGACCCGGATTTCCGTATAAGTGGAAAGAGTCTACATTTACAACTTTGTATCCTTGTTTAATTCGATTCTGTGCATTTTCCCAAGAGTTTGACCAAAAATCAATTTCAATATCGTTATATTCCTTTGCTTTATCTTCTTGATTTGCAAAAAATTGTTTTGTTGAACCCCACATACGCACTTTTTTGTTATGCTTTTTAACATTGTCCGCTGTCTGTCGGATATATTCCTGTACACCCTTTCTTTCTTCATTCGTAACGTTCCAGTATTCATCCGCACCGATATTTACTGTATCTCCTAAAAATACATTTTCATCTAAATATTCATCAAACAATGCATCCATAAATGCAAATGCAGAATCCTTTTTCGGACCTGTCATCGCCAAAAGTTCCCAGTCTTTATCTGCATTAATGTTTGTTGTAATTCCCGGAACCTTTTTCTTGAGTTCATCCAAATTGTTCTTCACATATTTTGTAAAAAGGAGTGAATGTCCCGGTGCATCAATCTCGGAAATCGGGTTAATCCCATAATCCATAGCCATTTTCTGCAGATTTTTATATTCCTCTTTTGAATATTGTGGAGCGCCTCCATACACTTCATTATAATACTCATCTTTTTTCGGAGTTGTTTCTAACCCTGGAAATGTATCACTTTCCAGACGGAACATACCCTCCACATCTTTCCAATGCTCATATTTATCCCTATCTTTATCTCCCGGCACATGACGGTTATCATTCAAGTGGAATTGCACTTCATTAATTTTATAGAATGACAATGCTTTTACAATATCTTCCAACGCATCCATACGGTATGGTGTTCTAGCAATATCAATCATAACACCACGCACTTCATATTTTGAAAAATCTCTCGCCACACCTTTCGGGAAAATAAATTCGCCTTTTTGTGTGTAGAATACCTGTTCCAACGTCATCGCACCGTACAGACAACCGTTATATCCGTTTGCAGTAATATGAATTCCCTTGTCATCTGCCTGCAATAAATACCCTTCGTCTCCGAGAGAATATATGTCTTTTTTCAGTGATTCAATGACAATATCATTTGCGTCCCCGCTCTGTCCGCTGACAATCTCCAGTTCCATTCCCGTGATTTCTTTCATATCTTTTTGGAACTGTTTTGCAACTTTTTCTGCATTTACATTTCCGTTATCTTTTACAATAATGCGGGAATCTTTTCCTAATTTTACATCACCATTATAGCCGTACCATTCCTGAATACTCGGAATGACTTTCGGCTCTGCATTCGGTCTTTCTACCTGCGGGAAAAGGTCCGTATGTTTCTGTGTCTTTTTCGGCACGGATACCTGAAATGTTTTCTGTGCCTTATCGTTTTCGTCTTCTTTATTTACAACCTCCAACATGATTTCCATATTGTTATAATCGTAAATGTTATAATCCGTAATCTTTCCTTCATCAGTGATAACCTGTGGAAATTCACTTCCCACTACACGAATTTCATATCCCTCCGGCACTGACGGAAGAGGCACTTCTGCCATGTCTGCCGTAATCTTATCCAGACCTTTTACGGAATCCATAACTTCCTGTGCGGATTCAGGTTCGTAAGGCACCTGCACCTGCGTTCCGTTGATTTCAATTTCACGCACAGAAACGCTGTTTCCGCCTGCATTTGTATTTACTTTATTAAATTCAAAACGCACATATTTCTTCAGATTTTTTACATCTGTAATGCTTACCTTTTTATTCTCATCTTTTGCATCACTTGAAGGGTCACATTTAAACGTTGCGACAGGCTCTCCCCAAGCATCATTTTTATTCTCTTTTGTCTTAATCACAAAATCTGTTGCAAATACTTTTTTAAAGAACGTTAAATCAATACTTGTAATATCTGTCACTTCATTTCCAAGGTTAATTTCAAACCATTGCATTGTCTGATTTTGGTTCGCAGTTGTTCCATTTTTCATTTTCGGTGCAGACCACCTTGATGTATCTGTTGTTTTATCTCCATCTACAGCCAATTCCGGTTTAAACTGTGGCGCTTCTGCCTCTACACCTGATGCAGTTACTTTTTTCCCTCTGGCAATATTTCCCGTCACTGTATTCGGTTTATCAGGACTATCTAATTCTCCATGCACTTCACATTCATAAACACCGATACTTCTTTTCGCCGCATTCTGATTAGCAGAAGTAAAACGAAGACGAATATATCTTGAAACTTCTGTAGGCTGTCCATTTTTCGTCAAATCTACTTTTCTTGTAATATTTGCATCGTTACCTGAAGGAATATCTAACTTTCCAACTTCTGTCCACTTCGCATTACTTCCATTATTGTCTGAAGTTTCAATAACAAAACTTCCATATAATTTTGCAAAAAATTTCACTGTCACATCGGATACTTTTGCCGAATTTCCTAAATCCACTTCTATCCACTGTTCTGTAAATGTATCATCATCTCCACTCTGCCAGCGGCTATTCAATCCATCGGTTGTTGTATTATCTCCTTTTCCGTCAAATGCAAGATTCGGTAATCTTGCAGGATTTCCATCTGTCGCCTCTAAATACTTTGATGCTCTTGCGGGACGGTTTAGTGCAAGGTTTGTTTCTACTCCTCGTTTTTCTGCAACTTCCTGTACTTGTGTAACTTCTTCACTCGCTGCCTGCACCATGCTAATAGATGATAGATTTCCCATTGTCAGCGTGGCTGCAAGCAATAATGCCATAACTCTTTTCTTTTTCATTTTCTTTCCCCACTTTCAAACATATCCTTTTGGTTATTTCCTTCTTCTCTCCAAAAATGCAATAACCGCCATACTAAGCATTGCTCCTAAACCTGCCATTACCGGTGTTGATACATCTGATGTCTTTGGCACTTCCGAGTTGTTTGGTTTCACTGTTTCTTCTTTAGAAGGATGATTTGGATGATTTGGACTATTTGGTTCTTCAGGATTTTCAGGTTTATTCGATTCTTCCTGTTTTTTCATCCCCAAAATAACAGAATTCAAATTACCCATTGCCTCTTCCAACTCTTCCACTGTCACATTATCTTTTGCAAGCAATTCTTCCAAACTGTGCACTGCTCTGCGAAGTTCTTTCACGCTCGCCTCTGTGTATATTTCCGGATTATCATATGCTTTTGCTTTCACAACCAATTCTTTTGCCTCTTTCTTCTTGGCAATTACCGCTTCAGGAACAACCGGTTCTTCCGGCTCTTCTTTTATCTTCTCCATGTTTGTGATAGCACTGTTCAGATTTTCAATTGCCTTATTCAACTGTTCAACCGTCACATCACTCTGTTCTACTATCTGTTCCGCTACATTAATCGCATCACGAAGTACTTTTATACTTTTTTCTGTATATACGGAAGAGTCGTCATATTCTTTTGCTTTCTGAATTAACTCTTTTGTTTCTTCTATCTTAATTTCAATTTCTCTGACATCTATAAATCGAATTTGATGTTCCTTCGCAAATTTTTCTGCTGCGCTTCCTTTCTCACCGAGAATTGTAAGTCCTCCCATATTTACTCCTGTAAAAGAGTCCTGCATAATCTCTTCTACAGATTTCGGGATATAAATTTTAGTAAGACTACCACAACCATTCAATGCATACGAAGGAATATTTGTAATACCATCTTCTAACACAATTTCTTTTAAATTTTTCTTTCCATTCAAAGCAATATTATCCAGTTTTACTGTCCCTGCCACATAAATTTTTTCTTTTCCTTCCGGAACTGTAAACAGTATAGTTTGATCCGTATTATAAACTGCTCCATCATAAGAAGAAAATTTTGTATTTCCTTCTTCCACCAAAAGTTCCTTTACATATGGATTTTGAAAAGTTTCTTTCTCATCATAGTGCTGCACTTCTTTTGGAATAACAAAACTTATATCCTCTTTCTGATATGGATAAATTAAAATTTTAGACAAATCTTTTGTAAATAACACTCCGTCTTTAGATGTATAGTTTTGATTTTCCTTAGCCACAGTTATACTTTTCAATGTCGTTGACTGATTTACATCTTCTATATTATTTACTTTTTCTGTTACAACAAGATGTTCCATTCCATATTTGCTTGAGAATACTGACTCAGAGACAGAGGTCACATCCATTCCATTGAACTTCTCCGGAACAGTAATCGTCTTCTCTCCTCCTGTTATCCCCAAAACTGCAAGTCCTTTATGAAATCCTAAAATAACTCCATTCTCATCAACAGCAGATACTCCTTGTAAATCAACGGATGTATGGCTTTTAGAAAATTCTTCTAACCCATAATCAAAGTTTTTGGGATCGGAAGTTCCCCATGTACTATCTGAGAAAAACCATTTTCCGTCAGTATAGACCATATTCCACGCATGCGCTCCCGATGTTGTATCTCCTGTAACTAAGATTGCCGGAATTCCCGCAAGGTTCAGCATCGCTTTATAAAGGTTTGAGTACCCTCCGCAGACAGCCACTTTATACTGAAACACTTCATATGGTCGCAATCCTACATTTTGATCCTGCGGTCTTGCATAGCGAATATTTTTCATAATCCATTCATAAATTTTCTTTGCTTTCCGGTAATCGTCTTTCTCATCTTTGATAACTGTTGTTTCCAAAAATGTTTTGATTTCAGCCGCCTCTTTCTCCGTCATCTCGCCAAGTGACTGATCCCAAGTTTGAAAATCTTCAGGTTTTAATGAAGTAACAAAGTCTAATGCAATTGTATTATATTCCTTTGCAGAGACTTTTTGAGTTTCTTTCTTCTGTGCATATACATATTCTGTCTTTGCCTGCACCTGTTTTTGATAAGGTACAGTTGAAATCGAAATGCTTATTATCGATACTAAAACACCTAATTTGAGCCAAATTTTTTTTCTTTTCATTATTTTTCTCACTTTCGCAATATTTTCTTCATTATAGCATATATTCGATAAAAAAACCAATTTTATTTTATACTCCGCATATTTTTTGTGCATAATAACAAAAGGAAGATACTATGAAGTATCTCCCTAACTTTCTAACCTACTTTAAATTTGAATTTTTGAATTTCTTTTTCACTTGCAACTCTTTCAATTACACCGCCAAGACTTCTTAATTTCTCCTCAAATCTTTCATATCCTCTTTGAATGTAAACAATATCGTCTACAATTGTAATTCCTTCCGCTGCAAGTCCTGCTATACAAAGCGCCGCTCCCGCTCTTAAATCCGGTGCACTCACTCTTGCTCCCGAGAATTTCTCTACACCTTCAATTGTCGCCGAATTACCTTCTACTTTAATATTTGCGCCCATTCTCGCAAGTTCATCTAAATATTTAAAACGATTTTCAAAAATGCTCTCTGTAATCGTACTTGTCCCTGAACATAATGCCAATGTCACACCCATCTGTGGCTGCATATCTGTAGGAAATCCCGGATATGGCAACGTCTTCACCTGTGTATGTGTCAATCTTCCCTTAGAGACAACACGAACGGCATCATCAAACTCTTCCACTTCACAGCCAATCTCAACTAATTTCGCCGTAGTCGCCTCCAAATGTTTCGGAATAACGTTCATAACCGTGACATCACCCTGTGTTGCTGCCGCCGCCATCATAAATGTACCCGCTTCAATCTGATCCGGAATAATGGAATATTCTGTCTTATGAAGTTTCGGAACTCCTTTGATTTTAATTACATCTGTTCCCGCACCTCTGATATTCGCACCCATGCTGTTCAGGAAGTTTGCAACATCTACTACGTGAGGCTCTTTCGCCACATTTTCCATAATTGTTGTTCCCTCAGCCATCGCTGCCGCCATCATCACATTGATTGTCGCTCCTACGCTTACAACGTCAAAGTAGAGATGTGTTCCCTTTAACTGTTCCGCTTCAGCAATAATCTTACCATGTTCGATAACAACCTCTGCTCCAATTGCCTTAAATCCTTTCAAATGCTGATCTATCGGTCTGCTTCCAATATTACAGCCGCCCGGAAGGGCTACTTCCGCCTTATTATATTTGCCAAGTAACGCGCCTAAAAGATAATAGGACGCACGAATTTTCTTAATATAATCATATTCAATGCTGAAATCTCTTACACCGCTTCCATTGATTTTCACCGTATGACGGTCAACTCTTTGGATTGCAGCGCCGATTCCCGACATTGCCTCCAACAATACGTTAATATCGTTTACATCAGGTAAATTATCTATTGTTACTGTCTCATCTGTCATTATTGCAGCCGCAAGTATTGCAAGCGCTGCATTCTTAGCACCACCGATTTGTACCTCCCCAACCAGCGGTGTTCCTCCCTTTATAATATACTGCTCCATATTGCACCTCGATTATTGGTTATTTATTCCTGTTTCTATGTTAATTTTCTTCTCATCTAGTTCTGTTCTAATTTTAAGCATAGTATGTTTTTATTATAACACAAAATCTTTATTTGTAAAATATTTTTCAAGATGAAAGAAAAAAGAAATTCGACAGTAATCTCCATAACTCCCCCTCGATCACTGTCTTTCTTTGTTTATTCTATCACACTGTATATTAATCGTCCATATTAATAAAATCTTCTTCGTCTTCTTCTATGTTCATTTCTTCTTTTCATCAACTCATTTAAAAGCAAAACTTCCACTATATCTCTGATATCCCTTCTGTTGTTCCATCTGTTCTGCTGCATTTCCAATTCATCTTCGATATCGTCCCTTCTATCCATTGCCTCCACCCGCTCACAAATTCTGTTGCACATCAGGCGGATTCCAAGCATATCAGGATACTCGTCATAAATCATACTTCCTTCATATTCCATTCTCTCACATTCATCTTCCACAAACGGAAGTATTCTTTTTACCGCATTCGGATATAAACTTTTCATGTATTCCATATCCTGTCTTTCTTTTCTTTCATCATCATATTCAAAAGGCATTGGGTATGCCATATAATAAGGTAATTTATAATCCATTATTCTTCTTCCCTTCACACTTTATCTACTGTATTATATGTTTATCTAAAAAAACTTACTAAATTTCTGATTATCTTTTCATAAGTTGGTAAATGCCGATATATCCCGTATTTTAGGGCTTTATCGGTATTTTCTTTTTGGAAGATACCTTGCATAAGCTGGCATTTACCAGCATGAAAATGCAACCAAAAGTAGTAAATGAGTAGTAAATATAAGCTCCGATATTAACAAGCCAGTCTTTCCAGTTCTTCTTTTGCAGATTGAAATGTACCGTGTGCGTAATAACCAAGTGTCATAGTTATGTTAGCGTGTCCCATGAGATATTGCAGGGTGTTTGGGTTCATTCCTCTATTTGCCATATTCGTACAATAAGTATGTCTGAATGAATGTGGTGTGATGTTCGGTAACTTATCCGTGTGATACTTGTTATACTTTTTAATTAGTCCTCGCACCATGCCCTCATAGTTTCCTGCAACTTTAGGCAAGCCCTCACGGTTTAAGAATAGAAAATTGCTGTAACCACCTACAATCAGCGGTTGTGCTTTTCCTCTGTTCTTTAGTATTCTTTGGATTGCTTGATAAGCCCGTTCTGTCAATGGAAGTTCCCGTTTTCCGTTTTTGGTCTTTGGTGTTTCAATATAGTAGCCCATTTCGCTATCTTTCAATAGCTGGTGGTCTATATTGAGTATTCTGTTCTGCATATCAATATGCGTCGTCAATCCGCAGAATTCAGAAATACGAAGTCCCGTTTCCAGCAGAAGCACAACCTCATCATAATACTTGCTGTAAATCTTGTCCTTTTCCATAAAGGCAAGCAGGCGTTCTTCCTGCTCTGGTGTAAGGATAACTTTCTGCTCCGTATCATCTTCCAGAACATCACTTAGCTTAAAGTCAAATGGGTTCTTTCTGATACAGTCGTCTTGTATCGCCATGTAAAATGAAGCTTTCAAGGAACGCTTATAGTTATCAATCGTTTTATAGGAATATCCTTTTTCACTCATTCTGATAGCCCATTCTTTAGCGTCCGACTGCTTAACAGTATCAATCGCCCTCATACCCAATGGGTCATTTTTCAGAGCGTTCATAAGATACTGTCGTCCTTTTTCAGTAGCCCTCTTGATGTTCTTTCTTTGGCTGTTCTTCTTGTCGTAGAGCTGGCAGACTGTCATTTTACCGCCGACTGTGTCGATACCGTCGTTAAGGTCTTTTTTTATCTGTGCTTCTTTTTCCCTCAATGAAATATCATCACGCTTTCCAGCAGGTGTCTTGTCTGTCGGTACAAGTTTCCAAGAATAGATAAATTGTGGCTTTCCGTATATATCGGTATATTTATAAACGTATCTTCCGTCTTTTCGCTGGCTCTCTCCATTACGCAAATTGCGATTTTTACTGTCTTTTCGTTTTACATTAGACATAGTGTAAAGCTCCTTTCCGTCATGGAATGAGCCGTGATACGCTATACCTTATTATACCATATCTACGGCTCAATGACATTAGATTTCGTCCAATGTATCTATGATTTTTTCAAATTGTTTTCGCTTAATCTGAATACGATTACCGTTCACGATAACCCAGCCAGCGTCAATATTTTCTTCGGCTAATTTACGCAATTTCTTTTCGCCAATGCGGAAGTATTTAGACGCTTCTTCAATCGTCAGAGTATATTTTTCCCAGATAGGCACATCAGTATTGTTCATAATCTATGCACCCCCTTTACTGTGTGTCATTTTTTACAAGCAGGCAGACGGCTTTGGAAAGCTCCGTTGGTATCTCAACCATTCCCATTCCTGTGGGCAGAACCGCACCATGCGGACGTATCATTATTCTGTGAGGATAGGTCGTGGCAAAGCGACTTTTCCAACGGTCGCTCTCGGATCACTGCATGGGTCGCTCGCTTTCTTTTGGAAAGGTCATGGCGTACAGTCCCCGTGGCTTGCTATCTCACAAACGTATCTGTCTGCTTTATTCAGTTGTCAAAGACCAGACGGGCATAATCAATCCCGATATGAATTAGAAGCGTTTAATATCAAAGTTTAAGATTTTACGAATAATCGCTTCTTTGATAAAACCTTTCATTTCCAAATCTACCGCAAGACGCAAGTTGTTGTTATCATCGTAAAACGGACGCATACAGCACTGATTGATAAATGGGTCGTAAAACTCCAAGATTTTTGAAATAGCTGTTTCGTCGCCGTCGCATGCTTTGGAAATAACCGTGAAAGTCGGTGTCAGCTCTTTTGGCATTTCTCTTTTTCCTCCTCAATCAGTTGCTTTAGCTTGTCGAGTGCTTGTATTCTGCATTTTGTTACATTAGCTCTGGAACAGTCAAGCATTTTTCCAATATAAGTGTCCGTGTCCCCAATGAAAAAATACTGTAAAACGATATTACGCTTTCGTTCTTCAATAGCTTTCAATGCACGAGCCAGTTGTTCATCTTCGATTGACACTTTTTCGCCACAGACTTCAAATACTGCAACATAATCCGTAGAATATGTATCTTCTGTGCCTATGGAATTTAAGAGGTCGTCCATAATTTCGGCGAATGGCATTTCTTTTTTCTCTGAACGACGTATCGCTCGATAGAAGTCAATCGCTCTATGACGTATAACTGTTTTAATAGCACAATCGAATTGATGACAGGTTTTTTCTTGTAGTTCTGACGGTTTTATTTTCCTCACCTCCTTTCGCTAGTCGAAAAGAGGTGTCTGCCCCTTTTCATATATACCGCGTTGAAAGTGGGGTACAGCGTAACCAAAATCAAAAAAAACTTAAAAAATTTTTTTCTGGCATGAAAAAAGCCCGCACAAAACATATAGTCTGTACGAGCCTTTGAAACTGTATTGTATTTAGTTCTTATAACAATGCCGTTAGGGTCAAATTGATTGTGTCGAGGTATATCTAAAATATTCCATAATGACAGCTCCTTTACGGCACTATTCTTGTTTATTCAGACAGAAAAGAAATTGCACCGTTTTTAATTTCTAAGATTTCGTCGGCTTCTTCTGCCAAATGCTTACTGTGTGTAACCACAACAACACATTTTCCTAATTCATGTGCAGTCTTTTTCAGCAAAGCAATGATTTCATCAGCGGTAGTTTCATCAAGATTTCCCGTCGGTTCATCTGCCAAAAGTACATGAGCGTCGCTGGCTAATGCTCTTGCAATCGCTACACGCTGTTGCTGTCCGCCAGATAGTTGCAATACATTTCTCTGCCAGTATTCTTTTCCAATACCGACTTCTTCCAATAATTTTTCAGCATTTCCACTACCACCTAATTTGACATTTTCAACCGTTGTCAAATAATCAATCAGATTATAATTTTGAAATACCAATGAGATATTATGCTTTCTGTGGTAATTCAGCCCTTTTTTTGTAATATCCTCGCCATTGCAAAGGACAGTCCCTTTTACTGCTGTATCTAAGCCTGCTAACAACGATAAGAGTGTTGTTTTTCCTGCACCACTCGGACCGATAATGGTATAAAAGATACCCTCCTCGAAAGTAGCAGATACATTATTCAAAATGGTTTTATCTTTTTTTGTTTTGTAAGCATAGCTTACATTCTTTACTTCTAACATTTTCGTCGTCCTCCTAACTCATTTCCGATAAAATATCTTTCGGGTTTCTCTTTAGTATTACAATTCCAGATACCAGAACAGAAGCCGTTATCAACACAAGAACACTTACACCGTCCAACAGATACATTTCTGGTGTAACCTCTACGCTGATACTCTGCACGTCCTGCTTTGGTGCAACGTATTCTGTGGATACTTTTCCCTCATTATTCTTTTCTTCCTCTTGCATTTGCTGAACCTGCTGTGATACCAGATAATTTGCCGTTACTTTGGAAACAGCAGGAGCGACAGCAAAGGATAACATAAGGGAAAGAACAGTAATCATAATCGCTTCGCTCCAAATTTGTCCGATAATTCTAAATTTCGGAACACCGAGAGATAAGAAAATACCGACTTCCTGCACTCGATTTTTCAGCCAGAACAGAAATACTAAAACAAGGATAACAAAACTTGCAACAGAGATTACCAATATCATCATTTCGCTTACTTTTGCTAAATCATTGAAGTTTGAGGACATGGTTTCGGAATTTCCGTTATTGTCAATCAAATCATATTGCTCCCAATTGATGTCTACTTTTTGCAGATTTTCTTTTACTTCGTCGTAAGCTTCCACATCTTCCACTTTGAAATAGGCTCTTTCATATAATGGACTTGTTTCACCCTCTGCCTTTTCTGGAAATCTCAAATCTGTAAATATTACATTTTCCGAACGGTAAGTATCTCCCTGCATAAGTGGGGACATCTTTTGATCCACTTGATAAATTCCAACAATCTCAGCTTCTGATACCTTTGAATTTTCAGTATCGTGGTAATCATTAAAAGAAATCTTATCGCCGATTTTCAGATTATTTTGCTTTGCCAGTTCCTCTGAAATGACACACATATCTTTATCCTCTGGGGTTATCATTCGTCCCTCTTTGATATGCAGGTTTCCAGATAAAACATTTCTGTCTAGTTTCATATCTTTGTTTCCAATTAAACTTACACCGCCAACATCTGCATTCTGGTCTACATCTTTATCTTCAATCCTTTTGAAATTTACAGGGTTTACGGGAGTTGTTACTGTTGTAATATTGTAATCAGCAATTCCTTTTGCTTTTGCCAATTTCTCAATGTCTTTTATATCTAAGCTTTCAAATTCATTTGTTGTCCAGCCTGTCCAAGTCTCCACACCATTGATAATCTCTTTTTCCTGATGGTAGCCACCAAAACTACCTTCCTTATCATTACCAATCTTTTCTGAGTATTCACGAACTCGCTTTGTTCGGTACTCTGCATTTCTTTCTAAAAGAAAGCCTGCACCTATGGCTTGTCTGGTTTTGTCCTGCACCTCAATACTGGCATTTTTGCTCGCCACACCTGCAAGAAGCAAGGTACTGATTGCAAAAACAATCAACAATAAGAGAATACTTTTTACGGGCTTTCTGAACACAGAACGCCTTGCCAATCCAAAAAAATTCATGTACTATCCCTCCATTTTTGCTAATATATCTTTTGGGTTTGCTCGTAATATCGGAAGAATGGAACAGCACAATGCCACCAAAATAACTGCACCGCCTAAAAGGAACAACATTCCAATATCTTGTATCTGCAAAACCACTTTCAGATTTTCTGTTACTGTTTCTGAACCGGTAATGACGTTTTGCAAAACGCCCGAGAACAATTTACCAATGGCTGTTGCTCCTAAAACCGAAAGTGTAAATACACTGCCTGCTTCTAATAAAGTTTGCAGGAAAATTTCACTTTTTGTCTTGCCGAGGCTCATAAAGATTGCCACCTCTTTTTGCCTTGTCCGCATCCACATACATAACAGCAGGGAAACAACAACAGTACCAGTTACCAATGTAAGTACCAGCATAAGATTTGCCACCTTACTGATTTGCTCTAATGGAGCAGACATCTGTTGATAAAGGGTATCAGACGTGCTAAGTGCTACATCATTTCCGAATATTTTTTGCAGGCTGGTTTCCAGCACATCTAATTTTTCTGGTCTTTTTGAGTAAATGCAGATTTTTTCAAATTCAGCTTCTTTGAACAATTCTTTATAAGTACTGTTGTCAATAAAGATTTGATTTTCTATTCGATTGACTGCGGTAGTTTCTGACGGCTGGTCTTTTTCCGCATTTCCTGCGGACATGAAAATTCCAATAATCTGAACAGATACTTTTGTTCCGTTTTCTGTACTTAATTCAATCGTATCTCCAACTTTTAGCTCATTTTGATTTGCAAGGTTCGCATTGATAACAGCACCCTTTTTCTCACGCTTGATATAATCGCCAGAAGCTAAGCGGTACTGCATTTCTGAAAAAGGGCTGTCCTTTTCCAAATCATCATAGGAAAGCAGTGCTATTTTCAAATTTTCCTCATTCGTAGAAGTATTGAGCGTAACGGGAGCAAAATTATTCGGAAATACCTCTTGTCTACCAATGCGGTTGATAGACGAAACATCTTCTAGCGTTTCAATCTTGTTTACTTCATTCTCTGTTATCTTGCTGTCCTTACTTGTAATTTCAACCACAATCTTAGAGTTTGTCTTTTCCTGCATGGCTTGTTTGGACTCATTTGTAGTCCTTAAAATCATGCTTGTACCTAAAATCATACTGTTTACAAGTATCAAAACAATCAACAGAAGAATGGTTTTCCCTTTTTTTCGCTGTAAATAGCGAAAACCAAGTTGATAAAACTTCATACTTCACACCTCTATTCCCAATGGGCTATGACAACCTTTGTTGCATTGAAATGATTTGTGTCTGCAAACTCTCCATAGAGATATACATTTGATTGTTTCTTTACATCGGAGATAGAACCCGTCGTTACATTCGTAACACCAGAGTGGGCACTTACTGTGGCAATGACAAATTCACAATCTGGGTTATAGGTTACAGAAACAGCATTGTCTTTATTTTCCAGTCCCGGTGCTTCTGATTTTATCCCTGCTCCCCCCTCAATTTCTTTTGCTTGACTTACGGAACAACCATTGTCTGTAAATTCCAAAACACTTCCTATCAAATTAGCAGACTCTAATATGTCGTTTTCTTTATTTTCTGAAGAGCCATTTGCATTTTCTTCATTCGTATTAGAATTGACAATAGGATTAGACATATCTGGCTTCTCATCTGGACTTGCACCACACCCCGTCAATGCACAGATACATAATCCAACTGCTACAAATTTACTGATGTTTGTTTTTTTCATTTTGTATTCCACCTTTCTTATTCGATATGCCACTATTGTAAAAGCAAACCATTCTAAAAATCCTGTAAAAAAGCAAGAAAATCATCATCATTTTTTAGAGGATTTTTACAGACTTTTCTGTTATACTGTCTATAATTAAAGCTTCTTGGACTGCTAATGTCCAAGATGATATATAGAAAAGGATTGATACATTATGAAAATACTTCTTCTGGAAGATGATTTAGAGTTATGTAAAAATATAAAAATTTCGCTGG
This sequence comes from Faecalimonas hominis, assembly GCF_054660755.1. Taxonomy (NCBI): domain Bacteria; kingdom Bacillati; phylum Bacillota; class Clostridia; order Lachnospirales; family Lachnospiraceae; genus Faecalimonas; species Faecalimonas hominis. Next base: position 9,089 of record NZ_BAAHSH010000009.1, on the reverse strand, counting down.
AAAAAGAAAACTATATGGTTGATTGTTGCAATGACGGGGAAACTGCTATGCTGTATGCCTTAAATACAGACTATGCTTATGACCTTGCCATTGTAGACCGTATGTTACCGATTATTGACGGTTTAACAATCATAAAATCTATGCGTAAAAAAGGAATATCTATCCCTATCCTTATCATTACTGCCATGAGTACCCTTGATAATCGGGTTGAGGGTTTAGACGGTGGTGCTGATGATTACTTAGTAAAACCATTTCATATCAAAGAATTGCTTGCAAGGGTTCGGGCGTTGACAAGGCGACCTGCCAATATCCAATTATCTCCCAAATTACAATATGGAGATTTAACTTTCGATAAAGACAGCAGAACCTTATCCACACCAAATAACTCTCTTTTATTAACTTCAAAAGAAACCGAGTTGACTTTTGTATTTATGCAGAACCCAGAAACACTATTTTCCCGTGAACAGCTAATCCTTAAAATCTGGGGTAGTTCTTCCGAAGTAGAAACTGGCAATGTAGACAGCTACATTTCTTTTCTGCGAAAACGTCTAAAGGAGTTAAAAAGTTCCTGTAAAATAACAACGGTCTACGGTGCAGGGTACAAACTGGAGAAAGAAACATGTTAAATAACTTATACCGAAAACTTCATATTCTGTTTGCAAGTTCTGTTATGCTGATTATTACCCTTGTGATTTTCTTTGTTGTTGCGAATACGGTTTATACGGAGAAAATCAACGAAAGTACCTTGTTTCAAAGATTAACAACCTTGCTGATTTATCAAGTGGAAAGTGCTTCTTCGGATATGGATAAAGCACTCAAAGCCTACGAAGAAAGTTATCATATTTTTTCCTTGATTAGCGATACAAAAGGGAATACCATTTATCAAAGTGATTTTCCATTTCCAACTTCTGCGGACAAGCTGTTGCATGATGTAGAAAAACAGATTTCTACACAGCTATTATCACAAACAGAAAGCACCACAACTTCACAAGGCGGTTTTCTGGAAATAAAAGGAAAACATCACGATACTTATTTTGTTATTCCTGCTACAATTATGACAGCAAATGATACCGTATATCATGGGACTTTTTTTTATCAGACAGCCAACTTAACGGATATTTTACAAAAGACATTACCGATATATCTTCTTATCTGGCTTTTGGCTTGTATCGTTGTTATCATACTAACCCGTTATCTGCTGAAAAAGTCTTTTGCCCCAACAGAACGAATATTGCAAAGCCAAAAAGATTTTGTTGCAACAGCTTCCCATGAATTAAAATCTCCACTAGCTGTTATGATTTCCAACACGGATATGCTTCTTGATGATGTTTCCTTAAACGAGCAGGCAAAGCAAGCCTTACAGACCATAGATTTTGAATGTATGCGGTTATCCCGTTTAGTCAAAGATATGTTGCTTCTGGCTTCTTCCGACGCTAAAACATGGACATTGCATAAAAGTACAATCAATGTAGATACCTTGCTCATTACGTTATATGAAACATACGAACCCGTCTGCATGAAGCAGAATTTAGAACTAAAACTGCATTTATCCGAGGAAAGTTATCCTGCCATGCTTACCGACAAAGACCGATTATTTCAAATCTTGTGTATCTTTATGGATAATGCCATTCAACATTCCAAGAATAATTCTTTGATAGAGATAGAAGTAATCGCCACCGAAAAGAATATTGCTTTTTCTGTGGTAGACCACGGGCAAGGCATTTCTGATGAAGATAAGCAGTATATCTTTGACCGATTTTATAGTGGCGACAAGTCCCATGCTAACAAAGCGAATTTTGGACTGGGACTAAGTATCGCCAAAGAATTAACCCAAATGCTGAACGGTACTATCACTATTAATGATACTGTTGGTGGCGGTGCTACCTTTACTGTTAAATTTCCTCTGAAATAGATTAAGGCTTGCAGATCATACAAAATGTATGGAGCAAGCCTTTTTTCAAATCTTTGTCTTTTTGGTAATCTTGTAAATATATTCTTCTGGGGTAGGGCGTTTATTACCAAAATATTTTTTGAAATTTGCCTGCACCTCTGGGTCTGGGCTGTTCATGGCTTCATCAATCGTTGCTTCAATATTTGCCCGAACATCAGCCAATGACATACCACCCGCCCTTGCACCAGCTTTCAATGCTTTTTTTATATCTCGTTTTTTAAGTCCTATCATAATAACCTTTCTGTATTTTTTTCATAGCTGTTATTCTGATTATTCCACGAAAGCCAAAGACGAAAATTCAAATATAATGAAATACATAGTGTTAATATTTCGGCAATGGGAACAGCCAACCATACACCTGTTATTCCAATAAACTGTGGCATTATTAACAAGCCTATCATTATAAAGCCAAATGTTCTTAAAAAAGAAATCAAAGCAGATAGCTTACCATTAGATAATGCAGTAAAAATTGCTGATGAAAATATATTGAAACCCGAAAAAAGAAAACTAAATACAAATATCATAAACCCGTTTATTGCAATTTTATATACCGCTTCATTTGTCCCAGTAAATAAACGTACCAAAGTATTTCCATTTATAAAGGATAACGCAAAAATAAATAATGAACCTACAAAAATGAAAGAAATACAGATTTTATATATTTTCTTTAATCCATAATAATTGTTTGCTCCAAAATTATAGCTAATGACTGGGGCAACCCCCATTGAAAAACCAATAAATAATGTTGTAAGCAAAAATTGTGTATATATAATTATAGTAATAGAAGCCACACCATTTACACCTAATAAATTCATCATTGTGCGATTGAAAAAGAATGTAGTAATTGCCGTTGAAAGCTGACTAACCATTTCTGATGAACCATTTATACAACTTTCTCCAAGTACTTTAATGTCTATAATAGGTTTTACAAAAGACAATGTTCCCGATTTTTTACAAAAGACAATTAGCCCCGTAATTGCGGGTATCAAATAACCAATTCCAGTTCCAAATCCTGCACCAGCAATCCCCATGTCAAATATAACCATAAAAAGATAATCAAATACGATATTCATTACACCAGCACTTACAGAAAGAACAAGTCCTAAAGTTGGTTTTCCTGCTGTTACAAATAAATTTTGAAATAGTACCTGCAACATACTTGCAGGTGTAAACAGTAAAATAATAGTTAAATAGTCTTTACAATATGGAAATAAAACCTTATCAGCTCCAAGAGCATATATAATTTCATCAATAAAGATAATTCCTAGAATGAAAATTACTACTCCCAAAATAAAACCAAATAAAATAAGTAGTGTAAAATCTTGTTTTGCTCGTTTGGGTTCTCCTGCCCCCATTTTTCTTGCAACTATGGCACTACCACCCGTAGCTATCATTGTTCCCAATCCTACTATTAAATTGATAACAGGACAAACAATATTGATTGCTGATAAAGCATTTGTATTGACAAATCGTGATACAAATATGGTATCTACAATTGTGTAAAGCCCCATAAATAACATCATGGATATGGTCGGGAAAGCAAATTTTAATAAAGACCCAGTATTAAAATCTTTTGCGAGAGGATTACTATTCATTTGTACTACCCCCATTTTTTGAAAATAATACTAATTTTTGTGTAGGATAACCAAATTCAACTAATAATTCTGCTTCTGCAAAGCCTAATTCTTTGTAAGTCTTACGATACCCCGTATCAGCTTTGTCGCCCTCACGAAATGTTGTTACAGAAATGTCTTTATCAACTAAAAGTTCATTCATAACCTTATCTAAAAATAATTTTGCAATACCACATTTACGATATAACGGGTGTACTCCAAAGAAATCAATACTTCCCGTATGATAGTTAATAGACATCAAAGCAATAGCAATAGTATTATCAGTTAAAATCAACACTCTTTGCTCTAAAATACCTCTTTCTAATTCTGTTAAGTATTCATTCTCGTTCAAATTTGGAAAACCGTCTATTACTAAATAAGCTAGTTCTAGGCAGGCAGGTATATCTGTTGTTGTAGCAAATCTGATATTTTCTTCCATTTCTTGTTGTGATAATTTTTGTTTAACTGTCTGTATCAAATCAAATCTAAGCTGTAACGGATAAAATTCTTCGTTCATTCGATATTCGTTAGGCGTTTTCTTATACATCTGCTTAAAAATATTTGTAAATGCCTGCTGACTTTCATAACCAGCAATAAGCGAAATTTCAAGAATAGATTTATCAGAAAACACTAAAAGTTTTGCAGACTCTGTTAATTGTCTGCGTTGTACATAGTCATGTATAGACAATCCAACAGTTTCGACAAACATTCTATGCAAATGATATTTTGAATAACCAACACCCATCGCAATAGAGGATAAGTTCAGTTTTTCTGTGAGATTGTTTTCTATGTAATTGATAACCGTTATAATGTTTTCAACCTTATTGACCATTACAGCACCCTCCTTTCAGCTTAGATTATAATAAATAGTTTTCTTCAAGTTTTAATATATATTGCGGTTTTTGCGTGAATTACTATTTTAGCGTATTCAGAACTATTTGTGAACATAATTCGATGAAAATGTAGTTTGCAAATCATATTTCTATGACATGCAAACTACTTCTTGTGATTTATCCTACAATTTTCCAGTTACTATCCTTATGTAGTACAAGCTCATACTGTGATACCTGCGTAGCCTTTGTCTGATTATCAAGGAATTTCACAGCTACTTTAACTTTTACATTGTCCCCGTCCTTTGTAAAGATAGAGTTTACCAGTTCAGAATAAAGATAGTCCCTGCCGATAGGTTCAATCACATTTCCAGATACATAATAGGCAAGTTCTTTTTCTGTGGCTGTTGGATAGAGCTTAAAGAATGTTTCCAGAAAAGCGGTAGCGTCATTGACAGTATCAGCGTCTACGCTTGTGTCTGCTTCTGGTGTCTTAGGCTCATAGTCTGATTTTTCGATTGCTGGTGCAAGGGTAGGGTTCTGAACAATTACCATATCCCCGTCAGCGTCCACATGGACTTTTACCGTATAGGTTGCCTTGACCGCTGTTGTCTGTTCTCCCTCTTTTATCTGCTGATCTACTTCGTAGGTAGCAGAAAAAGTGTCCGTTCCCGACTGTTCAATACTCCATACAATCACATCTGTAACTGTGGAGCTGGTCGGTATATCGGTTCTAATGGTATCTATATTCAAGTCCTGCAATTCCTTTGTCAGATAACCGCTGATTGCCTGCGTCCTTGCTTCAATCGCTTCTTTGCTGTTATTCCATGTGTAATAGGACTTTGCAAAATTCTTCACGAAATTTTCAATCCCGTTGGTGTCATGCAAGCGAAGCTCTATGATTTCTTTTTCATGGGTCGTGTGCTGGTCGATAGCGGTAAAATTCTTATACACCCCAAAGCTCACGCTTGCGATAAGCACCACCCACAACGCAATCACGGTTTTCTTATGTGTGCCTACCTTGACAGTACGCACCTTTTTTTCTTTTGGTTCTTTGATAGTTTCTGTCTGTTTCTTATTCTTCTTAAACATATTTTTCAAGTCCTTTCTATTGTTTTACTCGTCCTGCACCGATTAAGTGCTGTTGCCAATAACTACTATTTAAGTCTGCATATCCTATCGGATTGCCTGCATGGTACATCTGGTTATTTCCCACATAGATACCGACGTGGGTTACATACGAACCAGCGTTATAGGTAGAATGGAAAAAGACCAAGTCCCCAGCTTTTGCCTGCGAAAGTGGCAAATGTTGGGTTGCGTCATACTGGGCTTGTGCCGTTCTCGGTAAGGAGATGAGCTGTTTGATATTCAGTAGCAAAAAAACCGCCACAAATACAAACAGAAGCGTCCCTATGGAAAAATGATAGACAAGGTGCTTGTCGCTGGCTCTGATACGGTGTCCTTTGTTCCAAATCTTACGCATAAAGCAATCACTCCTTTCCGAATACGAAAAAAGCTCACACAAAATATATAGTTTGTATGAGCTAAGACATAAGATATTTATAAAAGTAACACGTATTTTATTATTAAATAATTCTTTGATTTAATTAAATTATTCTACATCCAATATCCCTTAAAAGTATTCTCCTCAATCAAAAGAAAGTCTATTCAAAATTCTTTTGAAGAAAAAATAAATGCCGATAATAAATAGGAGCATACATACGAAATGCTGGTAATAATCGCAATTACAATTAAACTTATATAATATGTTGTATCAGACACATTTCCAGCAATAAATGTATTTATTAAAAGACTTATTCCAACAATAACAGCAACAGAAACAACCAAACTTATGATTGCAGTAATTTCAATTTTTTCCACGCCCAAAAAATAATGGAGTGGATAAAAAAATGAACCAATAAAAATCGCCAAGATACCACCGCCTAAAATAAGTGTAACCGCATCTCGAAAGCCATAATAAAAATACTGATTGCCGTGTATGATGACTGTAAGAAACATGAAGAATGTAACGATTGCCATTCCACCTATACACCAACACAAGTGAATGATATAGTAACTTTTAACAATATCGTTTCTCCTAACTGGCAATGAAATCTTGTATTTATCCCATTTGGATAAAGTTTCTTTTCTCATACATAAAACAACCAATAACAAAAGTATCGGTGTAATAGATAGAGAATAAATACTTAATAAGGAAGCACTACCCGTGATTGAAACAATAATTCCCAATATAATAGCAAGAGGGAATAAAAGTTTTAGATTTTCAATTACCCCTATAAAATTGTTTTTCAAAAGTCCTTTCATCAATTTTCCCCCTTTACTAACAACAACATAATTTCATCAATCGTTGTATGGTCAATAATAATTTTTGGATATTTTCTTCTAGCTTTTTCAATATCAGAAACCAAAACATCTATCTGATAATCTCTTTTACGATAAACCAGTATATCTTCTGTATCCAAAGATAAAAAATTCTTATCAGAACATCTCTAAATTGCATAATTGTAAATGAGCTTATCTTTTGTTTCAGTAAGAATAATCTTGCCTTTATGGATAAAAGTAATATAATCAGCAATTCTCTCTAAGTCGCTAGTAATATGAGAAGATAAAAGTATTGAATGATTTTCATTTTCTACAAACTCTAAAAAAATGTCTAATATTTCCTCACGCATTACAGGGTCTAATCCGCTGGTTGCTTCGTCAAGAATAAGCAAGTTCGGGTGGTGAGATAATGCAACAGCGATTGCTAGTTTCATTGTCATACCTTTAGAGTATTTTGAAATTTTTTGATTACTATTTAAGGAAAATTTTTCTAAATATTTATTAAACAAAGTAATATCCCATTGTTTATAAATTCCTGCCATAATATTTGATAGTTGTTTTGCCGACAGATAATTCGGAAAATTATCGCCGTCATATACTACACCTATATTTTCTCGGATATGTATATCATTGTCATTCATTTCTTTTCCAAAAATCTCTATCGACCCTTTGTCTTTTTTGAGAGTATTTAAAATACATCCGATTGTTGTTGTTTTCCCTGCACCATTTTCTCCCACAAAGCCCATAACTGTACCAGTTGGCAAATCAAATGTAACATTATCTAAAGCAAACTCTGAACTGTCATATTCTTTACAGACATTTGATAATTTTAAAGCATACTCCATATTATTCATCCTCCATGTAAAAAAGTGTTAGTAATTCTTGTAGTTTAGAAAGTGAAATATTGTTTGTACGTCCGATTTCTGCGGCAATTTGCAAATGTTCTTCTGCTATGCGTTGTTGTTCTTCTTGATAAAATTCTTTGTTTTGAGCAGATACAAAACTGCCTCTGCCTATTGTAGTTTCAATAAAACCATCACGCTGTAAATCTTCATAAGCCTTTTGAACTGTGATTACACTTACATGAAGCGACTTTGCCAAAGCTCTCATTGAGGGAAGACTATCTCCGGCTGTCAATTCTTCGCTCATTATCATTGCCTTAATTTGAGAAGTTATCTGTTCATATATAGGCTTATTAGCATTATTGCTAATAATAATTTCCATATCTCACCTCATTTTAAAATGTACTTTTTGTATAAGTACATTTTAAACACTTTTACAGATTTGTCAAGAAGAATTTATACTTCTCAAATTTGTGCTAACATTCTTATTTGATATTTTAGCGTGTAAATCTTAATTGAAATACACGCTTTATCATCATTTATCTAACAATTTTCCAATTACCACCCTAATATATTACAAACTCATACTAGAAGAAATATATTGCTTACATATTAGACTCCATAAAGTAAAATTCAATTTTCCTTACAAAAACATAAAAAAATGGTGTTACTTTTTCGGTTGTCCCTGCGGTGTATGGTTCTGTGGACTGCCTGCGTTCTGGTTGCCTTTATTCTTCAACACAATATCCTCTGCCTTTACATACCAGTCCACATCTGCACCCGTATAAGCCTTTTATCTGTTCGGACTTATCGCCAGCCTGCATATATGCACCGTCTAACAAGTAGCCGTTTGGAGCTTTTGTTTCTTCAACGGTTAGCGTTCCAAGTGGAAGAACGGCTTTTCCGTCTTGCATATAGAAGCTGTCGCCAGATACTTTGTATGTGTCCGCTAATTTTGTGATGTAATGAGTTGTTCCGTCGCTGTTTGTTTCAGCGATTGTCTTTGTAACCCATGTACGAGTAGCTTCGGCAGGGAGATTGTCTTTATTATAGAAGCCAGCATAATACTTCCACGTAAATTCTGCACCTGCTAGAGAAGCGTTTCCCTGCGGATTGTCTTTCTGTGTTTCCATATCAATCTTGAAAAGCTCAATCAACGTGTCCGTTACTTTTGGCGTATCTGATACTTTCAAGGTTGCTGTTTCGCCAGCTTTGATTGTCAATGGATAAACTGTTTTATCCACTTTATATCCTGCTGGTGCAGAAAGTTCCTTGATATAGACTGTGCCAGCTTTTACTTCTGCAACGTCTGTATTTCCATTTTCATCAGTCGTAAGGGTGGCAAGCTGTTTCGTGCAGTCCTTATCAGAAAAGACACCATAGGTCGCACCTGCAATAGAGTAATTCCCGTTACCGTCTGTAATGCTGGTATTATTGGAAGTCTTTTGCAGTTTTGCATTTCCGACATTCAGTTTCGCCCAGAATTGTCCTAATTCCTGCCCCTCGCCAG